>CAMYJL010000509.1 GCA_947258645.1 uncultured Nitrospinota bacterium | reverse complement strand
GAGACGTGTGCCCACGGTGTCAGTCATCCAAGTATAAGAAAAATAGTCACATCCACAACAGCAAACAGAACCATCAATGCAACAACGGTGGACACCGAGGAAAACATGCTGTAATATACCTATTCCTCCGTGAGGGTCGTCGTTGGTAGGAGCATTGATATATCTGGGGCGATTGGGCCATAATCCCCGTCATGTCGTAGCAAACCTCGCATTTTACGCCGTACGATCGTTGACGTGCAGCGGACCGTGCGTCCGCCGGAGTGGGGCACCAGCGTTTGCCAACCTAGAGAGGAGAAGATGATGTTCAACGGTTTCTTCAATATTCCAGAACCAAAAAATGAACCGGTTCTGTCTTTCGCGCCGGGATCGTCCGAACGCGCCGAGCTGAAAGCCCGATTGCAGGACATGATCGACAATCCGGTCGAGGTGCCTAGCCTTATCGGGGGAAAGGAGGTCCATTCCGACACCGTCGTCGAAATGCGTTGTCCCCACAACCGAAGCCAGGTCCTCGGCACCTACCACCAGGCCGGCGAAGACCACGCGAACCAGGCCATAGATGCGGCAAACGAGGCCAAACGCGATTGGGCAGAAATGCCCTGGGACAACCGCGCCACCGTCCTCCTCAAGGCCGCCGAACTCCTGGCGGGGAAATACCGCCAGACCCTCAATGCCGCCACCATGCTCGCCACGAGCAAGACCTGCCACCAGGCGGAAATCGATTCGGCCTGCCATCACACCCTTCAACTTCACGTCGATTGCCGGGAATCTCCCCACCGCTCCGGCCCTCATGGGCAACGCGGTGATCTGGAAACCCGCCTCAAGCGCCGTGCTTCCGGCCTACTACATCATGAAAATCCTCGAGGAGGCGGGCATGCCCCCCGGCGTCATCAACATGGTGCCCGGTCCGGGACCCGTCGTCGCCCCTCCCGTGCTCAACCATCTCGATCTGGGAGGCATTCACTTTACGGGCAGCACCTACGTGTTCTCGAGCATCTGGCTCGCGGTGGGTTCGGACATCCGAAAGTACTATTCCTATCCGCGTATCGTCGGGGAGACCGGCGGAAAAGGCTTCATTTTCGCCCACACCTCCGCCGATCCGGCCGTCTTGGCGACCGGCCTCATCCGGGGAGCCTTCGAGTATCAAGGCCAGAAATGCTCCGCCGCAAGCCGCGCCTACATTCCCGACTCGATGTGGCCGGAAATCAAGGAACGTCTCCTGGCCGACACGGCGAACATCGGTATGGGCGACATCCGCGACTTCAGTAACTTCATGGGCGCCGTCATCGACGAAGGGGCCTTCAAAACCATCACGGGCTACATCGACTACGCCAAGAACAACCCCGATCTCGATATCATCGCCGGTGGCGGCTACGACGGTTCCGAGGGTTACTTCATCGAGCCCACCATCATCGTCAGCAAAGACCCAAGCTCGCGCCTCATGCAAGAGGAAATCTTCGGACCCGTCCTGACCATTTGCGTCTATCCCGAACATACGTTCGACGAGACCCTCGAACTGTGCGACACGACCAGTCCCTACGCCCTAACCGGCGCCATTTTCGCCCAAGATCGCCGTGCCATCGTCAAGGCCACGAACGTCCTCCGCCACGCCGCCGGAAATTTCTACATCAACGACAAGCCCACTGGCGCCGTCGTCGGACAACAGCCTTTCGGCGGTAGCCGCGCCTCGGGCACCAACGACAAAGCGGGATCGTGGATCAATCTCGAACGCTGGATTTCGCCCCGGTCCATCAAGGAGAACTTCCTGCCCCCCACCGATTTCCGCTACCCCTACATGGGCGACGAATAAACCTCCCCTGGTAAGCCCTCGTGGGGGGGGCCTACAGAGAGGGGAGAAACGTCAACGAAACGTCTCTTTGAAAAGGAGGGAATGATGCCGTTCTATAAGATTTCCGAGATGGAGGAGACGCGTTCTCAGGTAGGTCCCGGGGTGGGGAAAAGCGTTGCGGGAGAGTTTATGAAAGTGGCCGTGACGACGTATCAGGACGGGGAAGGTCCGCCTCCCCACTTCCACCCGAATGAAGAGCAATACATGCTTATGCTCGAGGGGAAGATGAAGATGGTGCTTGGTGATGAGGAGAGGATCATCGAACGCGGGGACCTCGTGCACATTCCTCGCCATACCAGACATGGCGTCTGCGTCGTCGCAGGTCCTGCG
>CAMYJL010000508.1 GCA_947258645.1 uncultured Nitrospinota bacterium | reverse complement strand
GCAATCGTGATGGGCGGGTTTTCATCGGAGGACGAGGCCTGGATTGCGGGAGAGGTCAAGCTAAACGACGTGTACGAAGAAAAAAAGCGCAAGAAGGCCTGATCCAACAGCTCATTTCGGTTTGGGAGGGAAGAAACAGCCATGCGAAAAGATACCCTCGCCCTTGTGATGACCTTCGCCTTCGCCTGGGTGCTCTGGGGAAACGAGCTCTCCCGCTTCGTCGTGTCGGACTGGAAGATCATCTCGGGACACGCCTCCCTCAAAGCGTGCCAAAGCGCCGTCCCCACGCAGGTGAGCAAGCTCCTCAAGCTGGACGGCGCCGCGCGGCGGGACGCGGACAAAGTGTTCTTCTCCAAACCGACCGATCGATATTACGGGGAGACCACCCTCCGCCTCGTCTGCCTTCCCGGCACCCTCGACCCCCGGGGAGCGAGGTAAATTCGTCCCACATGGCTTTCGGAATCCCTTGAGGGGAGGCATGCCATGCGAACGATCATCCTCCTGAGTCTCATAGCCGCTCTGGCGGGATGCGTGGCGACCCAACAGGAAGTGGCCCAAAAAGATCCCGACCCATCCTCCATTAAAAAGAAGTTGGAAAAAGAAGAGGGCGAAATCGCGTCCCTGGACATTCGAAATAACAGGAACGCAGCCTACTTCGCCCATATAAGAAGAAAAATTGCGGACGCATGGGACCCACGAGGATCAAAATACCCCGGAACGGTGAATCTGAAATTCGTCCTCAGGGCTGACGGCACACTCCGGCGGGTCGAGATTCTTTCCTCTTCCGGCGTCCGACTTCTGGATGACGCCGCCGTTTCCGCCATCACCGATGCCGCCCCGTTTGATCCATTCCCGCCCGCGCTGAAAGCCAAAAAATTCCTGCCCATCAAGGGCTTATTCGAATATAAACTCCGATAAGAACCCACTGCCCCCCTTCCAGAACCCGACCGCGCAACACGGCCTGCTGAAAACATTTTTCCTTTTACTATCTTCGGTATTTTTTTTAATTCAAAAAACCGAAGGAAATTCCCGCATATATCCACCATAATTCATGAAGGAGGGGATTGACCCGATACCCCTTCTATGGAGGAAAATGACACCTGGACGCCGCCGAAGAAACTCCTCCCAAGAGGACCCAGAATGCGGAAAGAGACTCTTGGCGCAATCGTGATGCTCGCTTTTGCCTGGGCGCTGTGGAAGCACTCTACGAGCCGTTCCGGGTATTCGTCCCGGACGCGCTGACGCGCGCCGCTTAACTCAGACGTTAGGCGATTAACTAATCACTGAATTATTACCAACAAAAGTAATCTGTTAATTGAATTTAGAGAATAGTTGAAGAATCTATCATGAATATTCATGTCTTCCTTCCGACCTGGATCCAAGTTCCTGGAAATAGCCCTGCAAATAAAAACCCGCTCATGCGTGGCCTGTAAGATTTCTTTCTCTAACCGAAATCACCCACCCGACCGCACGACACGACGCGCTGAAACCCGTATAATCGGCGTTTTCCTTTTCTCGCACTTTTATGAGACTCCATGAACGCGGCCACCGGTTCCTTCGCCAGAAAGCAGCCCCGCTTCTACTACGGCTGGATCATCGTCTGCGTCTCTTTCCTCGCCATGGGATTTCACAACTCGGCGCGCTTTTCGTTCGGCATCTTTCAAGTTCCGCTCATCAAAGAGTTCGGCTGGAGCCGGGGCGCACTCGGGGGTGCGTTCGCGCTCATGCTCGCCATCTACGCCCTCTCGGGCCCCTTCATCGGCTCCTTCTTCGACAAAAAAGGCCCCCGCAAAGTCATGCCGCTGGGCTCGGCTCTCATCGGCTGCGCGCTGGCGCTGGGCTTTTTCATCGATTCTCTCTGGCATATCTACGTCCTGACGGGTTTCGGGATCGGCGTCGGCATGGCGATGAGCGGCTTCGCACTGCACGGCGCCCTCATGCCGCGCTGGTTCCAGAGAAAGCGCGGCCTCGCGACGGGCATCATGCTCTCGGGCGGGGGCGTCGGAACGCTCGTTCTTTTCCCCGTCATCGAGCGACTTATCGCCCATGTGGGCTGGCGTTTCACCTATCTCATCCTCGGCGCGGCGATCTTTTTCATCATGGTGCCGCTGAAGCTGATCTTCCTCCGAGACCGCCCCGAGGATGTGGGACAGGCCATTGACGGCCTCCCGCAGAGCGAAAGTCCGCCCCACGGCGCCCCTTCCTCCCTGGAGCGGCCCTCCATTCGGGCGGTGTTCACCGAGGTGCGGGGAGACCTGCGGTTCTGGTGCCTCGCCGCCATCGTTTTTTTCATCGGCCTGAACAACAACACCATCATGAGCCAGCTTCCGCTCTTCCTCGACGATTCGAAATACGGAACTCAGACCGCCGCCCTCCTCTTCGGCGGGGTCGGGCTCATCCGGCTGCCGGGCAGCGCGGGGATGGGGTGGATCAGCGACGCCATCGGGCGCCCGCGCGCCCAGGCCCTCTCGACCGCCACCGCGGCGGCGGGGCTCGCCATTCTCCTCACCCTCCCGGCGACGGGAGGCTCCATCCCGATGGGCATCGTCTTCATACTCGTCTACGGCTTCGGGATCGGGGGCATGTCGGCCTGCCACTCGGCCATGTCGGCGGACGCCTTCGGCGGGCGCAACTTCGGCGTGATCATGGGATTTTTAGTCCGAAGAAGCCGTAATGGGATGAAAAATTCCACGGCCGCCCGGCGGGAAGCCGGGCGGCCGAGGCGGTGACGAACAAATCTCCTCAAAAAGCGACGCCGCTTATTTCTTGCCTTTCCTCCTCATGTCCGCCGCGAGCTCTTTCATCTCCACCAGGCCCTTCCTCATCTTGGCGTAGCCGTACCACGTGGTGTAGTCGGGGTTCATGTGGAAGGCCCCCTGAAACGTCTTCATCCGGTAGTCCATGAACATATCGTAGAGGACCTGCTCGACCTTGGTGTTCACGTCGTAGAAGGTCAGCAGATCGGGATAGGCGGGATAGTCCTTCCGCTTCTTGATGAGGCCCTTGCCGTAGAGGTCCGCCACGATCTCGATCGCCTCGGCGAATATCTTGTCCGCCTCCTTGAGCATGAGGTCGGCGTTTTTGAAATTTTGCTTGACGAATCTGGGCGTGTGACACTGCACGCACACGTCGGTGAATCGCTTTCGCTCGGCGTCGAAGGCTTCTTTCGTCAGGCGGGCCACCTTTCCGGCCTTCACCACATCCAGGCGCTTGGTGGGTTTTCCGGCCGGATCGAGCACACCCAACCCCTTCAGGATGGTGACGCGGTATTTCATCCACTCCGGGTCGCCCTCGGGAAGCCGGACGCCCAGGAACCCCCACGCCGAGAAGACGCGGTGGTCGCCGCCCGGCATGTGGCAGGTCTGGCAGGTCGGAGCCCGGTCCTTGTTCGCCGGATCGATCGTCCGGTTCATGAGATAGGTGACCCCGTGCTTGGAGCCCGACCACATCTCCCACTGGGGATGATCGAACCCCATGTGGCAGGTCTGGCAGGCCTCGGGCTCTTTGGCCTCGGCCTTCGAGAAGGCATGGCGGGTATGGCAGTTCTGGCAGTCCATCCCGTAGGCGTAGTACTCCCGCCCCTTGGTTTTCCGCTTGGAGGGATCCGTCAGCCCGAGGGTGTGGCAGCCCCCGCAGCCCTTTTGCCCCTTCACGAACGCATCCGGCTGGCGGTGGGTGTAGGGCATCGCCTCCAAGGCGATCAGGCCGAGGGCATGCTTGCCCTCCAGGTACTGGCCGGCCTTCTTGGGGTGGCAGTTCTGGCAGGTCTGGATGGTGGGAAGCGCGGCCTTGTCCACATCCTTCTCGCTCGTATGGGACGTGCCGTGACATCCCTCGCAGGTCATGATCTTGGCCATCTTGCCCCGGTTAAAGTCCTTGACCAACATCGGGGATATCTTGATGTGACACGCCTCGCACGCAGACGGTAAGGCTTCCGCGATCTGAGCAAGGAAAAAACCCGAAATCCCCAGTAACACTACCGCCCACAGCCATTTCCACCGCATTGCTTTTCTCCTATCGAATTTCGATTCTCTCCTCCCATTCACCGGGAGCACGCCCGGAAAAACCCCGGGAAATCGACGATTTGTTTGATCGTTAGGAAAAGATTGAGGTTCCCAGTTTGCCCCAGACCGTTGTTCTGCGGGCCAGTTTGTCCAGCCCACCTCAGTCCCCATCTCCGGAACGGGGGTGTGCGCGAGGAGCGCCCGCCGGACT
>CAMYJL010000507.1:686-2279 GCA_947258645.1 uncultured Nitrospinota bacterium | reverse complement strand
CGTCGTCGGCCCCGTTGCCTCGACGCAGCAGGCGAACAGCCTCGATTATCTCACCGGCGGACGGGTCTCGATCAACGTCGTGACGGGGAGCACAGCGGTGGACCAGAGGCGCTACGGCGACCACCTGGCGCACGCCGAGCGCTACGAGCGTACGGGCGAGTTCCTGGAGGTGGTCCGAAAGATATGGGAGGCGGACGGGCCGATCGATTTCAAGGGAAAGCACAACGACATCGAGGGCGCTTCGGTTTACCCGCTCCGTGTGACGAAGCCCAACCCCACCATCTATCTGGCCGGGAGCTCGGATGCGGGAAAGCGCGTGGCGTGGGAATTTGGTGACGTCCACATGATGTACGCCGCCGAGCCGGATGTGATCGCGAAAGACATCGAGGAGGGCCGCCGGGAATCTCAAAACTTTCACCGCGCCCGCCCGCTCGAGTACGGCATTCGCCACCTCGTCTGCATACGCGAGACGAAAGAAGAGGCCCGCCGCGCGGCGGAGGCCATGATCGATCAGAGCGCCATCGACAACACGGGCACCTGGGCCGACATGAAGCTGCGCACCGAGTCGGTGGGCCAACAGCGCATCAACGAAATGGCCTCGCGGGGCGACCTTTGGCTGACGGACACCATCTGGATGGGGGTGAACCAGGTGCGCGCCGGGGCGGGGACGATGTTCGTCGGAACCCCCGACATGGTGGCAGACACTATCCGCCAGTATCACCAGGCGGGCGTCACCCACTTCATCATGCACGGCTGGCCCCACAAGGAAGAGGCCGAGATATTCGGCCGGGAAGTCATCCCCCTGCTGGGGGACACCGATCCCGTCGTCCTCCCCGAACCGGCGGGCGTTTTTCCCGGCTGAAAACTGCTCTCCCGCATTTTCTTCGAATTTTTTTCGCCATGCTTTTGGCTCTGGGCGGGAAAGTTTGGAGGTTCCCCCACCGGATGAAGTCCCCTGAAACAGGCCATATTAGTCAAAATATATTATTTGTTTAAGTCGCTGCTTGTCATTTCCCTAAATTGACCGTAAAATTTTGTTATATATAGATTTTCGAAATTCCCCCCGGAGGTCCTGAAAGGGGGGGAACTTTCAGGGAACGTTGCCGTCCTACCCTTGAGCCGCCATTTCTCGGGTTTACTTTGTCATGACGAAGGGGCGTGAGATGAGAAAATTTGTCTGTTGTCTGGCTTTGGTGGTGTCGGGATTTCTCCTGCCGGAAATTGCCCGGGCGGGGGGATTGGATACCTATCTCATCCACTCCCGCGAGGTGGATAAAGGCGTTTTTTTCCACCACAGGATATTCCGCTCAAACGGGCGGCGGACCGTGGTCCAGGGAACCGAGCACTTCCTCGATGATAACAGGACGGTCATCGGACGCTTCAGGACCATCCGGTTCGGGAGCCATCTCGACACCCCCCCGGCGGCGATTTATTTGGGGAACCGCGATTACGACTCCGGAACGGTAGACGCCCAGATTCGATGGATTGGAAAAAGACTTCGTGAATTAGAGAAAAAATAATTTCTGGCATTCGGGAGATGAATATGAAGATAGCGCGATTCACGTCTCATTTCGCAGGGTTTGCCGTTCTCGC
>CAMYJL010000507.1:0-656 GCA_947258645.1 uncultured Nitrospinota bacterium | reverse complement strand
GTTTGCCGTTCTCGCGGCGGCCATCGTCATCTCTTTGAGCGCTCCGGCCGCAAAAGCCGACGAAACCGAGGGCCGGAAAGAATACGGCCACTACCAGGGACCGAAAAAGACCGTTGCCGTCACGAAATTTGACGCGCACGGCGCCTTCGTCGCCAAGTACGGGGGCTGGGACATCGGCGGCGGCCTGGCCGCTCAACTCGTGAGCGAACTCTCCCGGACCAACCGCTTCATCGTTGTCGATCGCGCCGACCTGAAGTCCGTCCTGCGCGAGCAGCAGATGGGCCTGGAGAAACTGACCAAAACGGGTGCCCCGCGGGCCGGAAATCTGCTCGGCGCCCAGCATCTCATCCGGGGCTCGGTTACGCGGTTCGACCAGGCCGAGAGCGGCGGCGGGCTCAGCGTGGGCCTGAGTCTCCCCGGCTTCGGCGGCGCGCTCTCGCCGCAGGTGCGCAACGGCACGGTGGGCATGGACATCCGCATCATCGATACGACCAGCGGGCGCATCATCAAAACCTATACGGTCAATAAAGAGGTTTCGGGTATTGCCCTGGCCGCAGACGCTTCGACGGGCAAGGTCAACTTCGGCGGCGATGTGTTCAAGAAGACCGCTCTGGGTCAGGCGACGCGCGAAGCCATCGCGGAAGCGGTGGGCCGCA
>CAMYJL010000506.1 GCA_947258645.1 uncultured Nitrospinota bacterium | reverse complement strand
GCGGACGTTCCGCGAAGGCGATCTGATCCTGCTGGAGATCACGCCGCGCGTCGAGGGGTATTGGAACCAGATCGTCCGCCTCGTTTCTCTCGGGGAGCCTCCCGAGCATATCCGGAAAGCGCACGAAGCATGCCTGGACGCCAAGCGCGCCGCGCTGGCCCAAATCAAGCCCGGCGAAAGCTTCACATCCGTCGCGGAAGCCATCAGCGGCGCGCTGGAAGCGCACGGCTACCCCATGAAGGGGGTGGGCAGCGCCCACACGACCGGGCTCGATCTGAGCGAATCCATCATGAACCTCGACAATCAGAGAACGATCGAACCGGGGCTTTTGGTCACCGTGCATCCGATGACCGCGACCGGAGACTGGCGGCAGCTCTTTGTCGGCGAAAGCTATTTTCTGCATTCGGACAGGCTGGAATTGTTGAACCAATGCGAAGACGAAATCGCCGTCCTGAAATAGCGGCGAATCTCTGGGTATCATTCTGAAATGGTACTGACGAACCGGTTTTGCAGGGGAGATAATAATGGGAATGTTTGTTGACGCTTACATGACGGAAGAGCAGCTGGCGCTGCAGAGACTGGCGCACGAATTCGCCGAGAGAGAGATCCGCCCCATCGCGATGGATCTGGATCATGAGACCGACCCGGCCAAGAGCGCCTACATGGATTCTCTCCTGAAAAAGGCGGACGATGCCGGATTCAGGACCATGACCGTCCCCACCGAATACGGCGGCGGCGGAATCGAGAGCCTGTTCACCCATGTTGTCGTGGGCGAGGAGCTCGGCTGGGGGGACCGCGGGGTGGTCGGCATGCTGCTCTCCTCCTCCAAGATCACGCACCTCCTCACGGCGGATGCCCTCGCTACCCAGGCGCAGCGGGACAAGTGGCTCCGGGCCTACGTCGACGATCCGACCTTCCTGATCTCGCAGGCGATGACCGAGGACGATACCGGCTCGGAGAACCTGCTGCCCTACGGCGGAGTTGACGGCGGTTTCCGTACCCGCGCCCACCGGGAGGGGGATCACTACATCATCAACGGGAACAAGCGCTTCATCTCGAACGTGGGCTACGCGAAGATGAATTTCGTGTACGTCCGCACCGATCCGACGAAAAGCGTCCTCGACGGCGCGACCCTTCTCATGGTGCCCATCGATACGCCGGGCCTTTCTTTTGGCCGGGTGCACGACAAGATGGGCTACCGGCTCAACCTGAACCGCGAGATGATCTTCACCGATGCGAGGGTGCCCGTCGAAAACCGGCTGGGGCCGGAGAACTACGGCATCACGCGGATCAACAGCCATCTGCGTGGCGGGGACAGCCTGATCAACGCTTCGGCCATGGTGGGCCTGGCCCGCGCCGCCTACGAAGCGACCGTGGAATACGCCGAAAACCGCGTGGCGAGCGGCAAGCCCATCATCGAGCATCAGGCCATCGGCATGAAGCTGGTGGAGATGTACACGATGATCAACGCGGCGCGCGCATCCGTCTGGGCGGCGTCGCGGGCGATCGATGATCGGGAGCGATCGATGATCGGGACAAGGTGCCGATGGACTGGAAGCTGCCGGGCTCGGCGAGCGCGTTCGCGCATGAGGTGGCCTGTCAGGTGACGCGGGCGGCGATGGAGATTCACGGCGGGATGGGCGTCATGCGCGAGCTTCCCATCGAGATGTACCTGCGGAACGCCTACAACATGCTGCACAGCGACGGCGGCATCATCATGAAGAAGCTGAAGGTCATGAACCAGATGTGCCATCGCGTTCACGCGGGCAACGGCGCCGGCGTCAGTGTCGAGGTCTCCATCTGAGTCCGGAGGGGCGCGAAGTGGGGGAGCAATCGAACGGGGGCCTCCTCCTGGCGGTCGTGGGGGACATGGAGATCGACCGTGAGGCGCCCGAGACCGCCTTTGCGAAGGTTCTCCCGGCGCTGCGCGAGGCCGATCTCCGCTTCGGCGGGCTGGAGGCCTCGATGTCCGACAAGGGCGAGGCCGTGGGCGGCAAGATCGTCATGCGCCACAGCCCCGCCATGATCGAGGGCTACCTTGCGGGCGGTTTCGACGCGGTGGCTTTTGCGAGCAACCACTGCATGGACTATGGAATCGAACCATTCGTCGAGACGATGGAACTGCTGGAAAAACACGGGGTCGCCTTTTCCGGCTCGGGAAGGAACATCGAAGAGGCGAGGACGCCCGCGATCGTCGAGCGCGGCGGCGTCCGAATCGGTTTTCTGTCCTACGTGCTGAACCTTCCCCTGGGCTGGGGGGCGCACCCGGGCAAGCCGGGAGTGGCGCCCATCCGCGAGGATCCGCTTTTCGGCCCCCCCTACGTGAACGAGGAAGATCTCGAAGCGATGATCGCGGACGTCGGGCGGACGAGGCCCGCGGTGGACCTCCTACTGACCTCGTTTCACTGGGGCTCCAGCCAGAGCCGGACGCTGACGCTCTCTCAAAAGGCGACCGCCCACGCGGCGATAGACGCGGGCGCCGACATCGTCATCGGCCACCACCCCCACATCCTTCAGGGGATCGAAGTCTATGGCGGAAAGCCGATCTTCTATGCGCTGGGGAATTTCGTTCTCGATCACGACCACCCGATGTTCATGCCCTCGGTCCGCGAGTCGATCTTCGTCAAGGTTTTTATCGAGGGGAAATCCATCGC
>CAMYJL010000505.1 GCA_947258645.1 uncultured Nitrospinota bacterium | reverse complement strand
CAGCGTGCGGTCGGCGCCACTACCCAGGCTGATAGTGTGAATGATGATGTTGTTGCCGTTCGCCTGGTCCGCCATCGCCCGGGCGTAGTCGCGCCCATCGTCACCAATGCTCGTTGAGCTGCCACACTGCCCGCTTGATCGGCAGGTGGGCGCGCCATCGGAAAGCAAAATAATGGTCTTCACGGTACTTCCCCGGGCTCGCTCGGAGTTCAATTCCTGAATCGCCTTCAAAATACCATCCCCGATGTGGGTCCAGCCGCCGGGCTGAAGCACGTCATCGATGGCCGATTGGGCGCCCGCAAAATTGGCCGTCAGCGTCTGTTCAGCAGGCGATGATGCACTGGTCGAATAAGAAACCACTCCAACCTGGTCCACTTCAGCATTCAAGTCGTTCAGGAAGGACTTGGCCGCAACTCGCAAGGTGTCCATCGGCTGGATGCCACCCACGGCCACCCGGTTCCAACAGCACTGCCACTGATACTGCGTGTCGTCGTCCATCGAACCGGAACGGTCAATGACAAGCATCAGGTCGATGTTCGCCAGAGTCGCGACCCCGCTCACCTCAACATCAACAGCGGTGAGACCGAGAACTGGCGCCAAGAACAGCGGAAGCGCCCCGTTTGAGGATTGTTCGGTCTTCCGAATCGTGACCCGGACCGCGTTGGCTCCTGCCTGGGTGGAGACAAAAGCGCCACCCTCCCAGCGCCCAAACTCGACGTCGTCGGTCGGGTTGATGGTAATGGATTTACCGGCAACCGAGTTCGACGACACCACCGTGGTGGCCTGACTCCGTGCGCCGTCAAAATCATCGATTGCGAGTTCTCGTACTCCGGCGAGCGCAGCGGCGTCTGCCAGATCCTGCATCTGTCCCTTGGCCATTTGCACGTAGCCCACTTCAATGGCGAGAGACGCGGTTCCCACGAACACCGGGAGCATCGCGGCAAAAAGAACCGTACTCTGCCCCTTTTTCCCAAATTTACTTGAGATAGTTCTCATGAAATTTCGCATATCGAGTTCTCTCCCTTCTCAACTACTGGTGCCGCATCGTAACGGAAGAGGAAAGCGGCACCGTTACGCCGGAAACTCCCGGTACTAAAGTCGTGAACAACTGAAGGTTGTGCAAAACGGAAACCGTCACATACGAATTGAAATCCGCGGTTTCGTTCACACCCGTAATCGTGGGTGTGTAGTTGGCGCCAACTTCCGTGGAAGAGAAGTAGGTGTCCATCGCGGTCTGAACGTCGGCGACCGTACTGTTTCGGATTGAGCCAGTTCTGGCACCCATGCTGGCGGCGGAATTCAGATGCTGCTGGACGACATACACCCTGGACAGTTCTAACGTCGCGAAGACAACCAGGGCAATAATCGGCAGAATAACCGCGAATTCCACAACCGACTGGCCTCGTTGACTCCGTATCCGCTTCCATATCCTTCGGCCACACACTCGGCCATTCCCGAGCGTCCGGGAACTTTTCTCCTTCATTGGCTTGAACCCTGATTTACCCATCATTTCATCTCCCATCTCCACCTGACATATACTTATCCAGTCTAACGTTCACTTCATTCACCACTGATTCCATGGTCAATATATGGAGATCATTTCCAGGGACGTATTAATCCGCACACATGCATCATGTGAAACCGGACACATCACCTTCCCCATAGAGGTTTTCTCCGGTGTTTTCTCGCCGAAATTCGAAAGAGCCCTTTTCGATCGTCCGTTCGTTGTCACCAGAAGAACCTATTGGCATACTGGTCAAAACTCCTCCCGAGAAGGCGGGCAATCCCCATGGCACAGACCATCGCCGAAAAGATCCTGGCCCGATCCGCTGGCCAAAAGACCGTCGAGCCGGGCCAGATCATCGACGCCACCCCGGACGTCATCCAGAGTTCGCTGAGCGAGACGACCCTGGTCAAAATGCGCGAAATGGGGGCGGACGAGCCCTTTGACCGCGAGAAGATCGTCGTGACGGTGGACCACTGGACCCCCGCCGAATCCCCCCGGACGGCCAACATGCACCGCAACCTCCGCTTGTTCGCCCAGGAGAAAAATCTCCGCCACTTCTACGATGTAAGCGAGGGGATCTGTCATCAGGTCTTCATGGAAAACGGCCACGCCTTGCCCGGCCAACTCATCATGGGCCGGGACTCCCACAACACCTCTCACGGCGTGATGAACGCCGTCTCTCTCCCTTTCGGCCTCACCGAGGTGGCGTACCTCTGGGCGGTGGGCAGCGTCTGGCTCCGCGTGCCCGAGAGCGTTCGGATCAGGGTGAATGGAACCCTTCGAAAGGGGGTATTCGCGAAGGACGCCGTCCTCAGCATCGTCGGCGAGGTCGGCGCACGGGGATGCACCTACAAATCTGTCGAATTCGAAGGCAATCTGATATCGAAGCTCTCGATCTCCGAGCGGTTTTCCTTCTGCAACATGGCCGTCGAAATGGGCGCCAAGACGGGCATCATGCCCTTCGACAAAACGACCGAACGCTATCTCAGGGGCCGTGCGAAGAAAAAATTCCGCCCGGTCTCCCCAGACGCCAGTGCGACGTATGAGAAGGAATACGAGTTCAACGTCGACCGCCTGGGGCCCATGATCGCCTGCCCCCACGCCGTCGATAACGTCAAACCCGTGGAGGAAACGGCGCGCACCGTCGTTCATCAGGCCTTTCTGGGCTCGTGCACCAACGGGCGGAGCGACGACATCGGCGAGGCGGCGCGAGTCCTCAAGGGGCGGAAGGTGCACCCCGAGGTGCGCCTCCTTGTCGGGCCGGCCTCGCGCCTCGAATACCTGGCGGCCGAGCGGAAGGGCTACATTCGGACGCTTCTTGAGGCCGGCGCCATGATCCTCAACCCGGGATGCGGCGCCTGCTTCGGCGGGAGCCAGGGTATCCTGGCCGACGGCGAGGTTTGCATTTCATCCTCGAACCGGAATTTCAAAGGCCGGATGGGCAACCCGAACGCCGATATCTATCTCGCGAGCCCGGCCACGGTCGCGGCCTCGGCTGTGAAGGGTGTCATCGCGGATCCCCGCCCCATGCTCCGGGGCCGGTAGGCGGAATCATCATGGAGAAAATCGTGGCGGCTCGATCTGAATTTTCAGGCGAGGTGCTGAAGCTCGGCGATGACATCAACACCGACGTCATCTATCCCGG
>CAMYJL010000504.1:1826-4151 GCA_947258645.1 uncultured Nitrospinota bacterium | reverse complement strand
TACCTCGGCGTGGCGCGCGCGCTGCCGCTGGCATCGACCATGCCGCTGATAACGGCGACACTGGGCATCGGTTTCCTCGGGGAGCGCCCCGGACCTGCCATTCTGGCGGGGACGGTTCTGATTGTGGCGGGTTCGATCGGGATCACGGCGAAAAAAGCGGGAGACACGAGCTGGAGCCGGCGGCACCTGTGGATACCACTCGTTGGCGTGGCGATGTTTTCCACTTCCCACGTTTTCCGGAAAATCGGAGTCGAGATGGTGAACTCCCCCCTTGTCGCCATTACGGTGATGAGCTTTTCGGGGATGGTCTGCCTGTTGGCGCTCTCGCGTCTGCTTCCCGCCGATCAGCGCCCGCAGCTGGGAAGAGTGAAGGCCTGGTATTTCTACGGGGCGAGCGGGGTGCTGAACGGCTTTTCCGTTTTTCTGCACTTTTCCGCGCTGAACTACGGGGACCTAACCATCGTGACCCCGCTGTCCGCCACGGCGCCGTTTTTCGCCCTGTTTCTCAGCTGGCTTCTTTTGCGCGATGTCGAGCGCGTGACCGTTCCGATCGTTCTCGGCACGGTCCTCATCGTCCTGGGCGGGGTCCTCATCGCCTGGCGCGCGGTGTAGGGGGATCGATTCTTCAAGAAGCCCGCGAAGAAAGCGCGTCGAGCCGCCGGCAAAGGCCCCTCGCGCCGTGTCCCGCGCCTTCGCCCCGCAGCAGCTTTCCGCCGGAGAGCCGGTGACGCCATTCCGCGAAGTCCGATTCCGGGACCATGTGATCGAGCTCTTGCGCCCGCCCGTCGTCGTCCATCGCGAGAGCCACCGCCACCCCCGCCGCTTTGGCGATGAATGATTCATAGGGAGAACTGAACACAGCGGTCTTTCCCGCGTCCGCGAAAATTCCGGCGATCTCCCGGGCGGCCAGCGGCCCGCCGCACTTAATGAGCTTGATGACGGCGACATCGGCCGCCTCTTCCTTGATCAGCCGCCGCGCGTCATCGGGCGTGAAAAGAGACTCGTCCACCGCGACCGGTATGCCCATCGCGCGAATCTTCCGGAAGGTTTCCAGGCATTCTTCTTCGCCGGGGCCGACGGGCTGCTCGAAATGCTCGACCGTGGAGTCTCCAATCCGGGCGCAAAAGCGAAGGGCCTCATCGGATCGAAAGCCGCCGTTCGCGTCGATGCGAAGCCGCACGCCCTCCGGATACGCTTTCCGGATTCCCAGAACCCGCTCCGCGTCGTTTTCGACGTCCATCCCCACCTTGAGCTTGAAGGTGGAGACCCCGGCGTCGAGCGATCGCCGGATTTTCTCGACCGCTTCTTCCCGGGAGAGAAGCCCGAGCGGGGAATCCATCGCCAGCTCCCTGCGCTTTTCTCCACCCAGCCAATCCGACAGCGGGCGCCCCGATTCGTTTCCCATTAGATCCAGGATCGCCGTCTCGAGGCCCGAGCGCGCCGCCGGTTGTCCCGTGAAATCGGCCAGGGCGTCGATCGAAGCCAGGGGGTCGGCGGTGGCGGGTTCTTCCAGACGCTTCGCGACCCCGCGGAGAATTTCACCCCATCCCTCATTCCCGTCCTCGTCCTCGAGCCGGATGATCGCGCGCTTCAGGCGCGTCACCGTCCCGTAGCGGTTCGGGGTCCGTCCGGTCGCCGGCGTTTCCACCAGCCATACATCGGTTCGGGCTATTTTCAAGGGGCGCTCTCCTCTCGCGCTTTTGTGTGAAAAGAAGGCGGCGGACGCAACCTAATCCACCACGGCCACCGCGCGGCAGGGCGAGCCCTCCACGCCGATGAGCTTCAAGGGCAGGGCGCTGACCTGGCAGCGCTCCCGGGTCACGCTCTTCAGGTTGGTCATGTGCTCGATCTGAATGATCCCGTTTTCCAGCAAAGTGCGGTGGATGACATAGTTTTCGGGAATGTTGTCGGGGATTTTCTTGACCTCTTCTTCCTGAAGACAATCGAAACCGACCGCTTTCACCCCCTTTTCGACGAACCACCTGGCGCCGTCTCCGGCGAGAAAGGGGGAGTGATACAGGTAGGCGTCGGCGCCCCAATGCTTGTCGCTCCAGTCCGTCCGCAGGAGCACGATGTCGTCTTTCTGAATGAGGCTGTCGAACTTGCTGATCTCCGCCGCGGTGATGGGCTCGTCCTCTTTCTTGTGGGAGAAATCGAGAACGCAGCCCGGGCCCATGAAGCGGTCGAGATCGACCTGATCCACCGTCTTGCCGTTCCGGTTGATATGGCGCGGGCAGTCGAGATGGGTTCCGCAGTGGGCGAACATCGAGAGCCAGCTGTCCACGAACTGGATGTCGGCCTCTTTTTTCGGCGCGATGTAGTGCC
>CAMYJL010000504.1:0-1814 GCA_947258645.1 uncultured Nitrospinota bacterium | reverse complement strand
CCTGCGTTTCCATGACGGCGTTCGCCAGACCGTCCATCTCATCGCAGTGCGGCAGGCTCAGGTCGATGATGGTCATTAACAAGTCTCCAAGTGTATATATATTTAATGAGTCTGGTGGTGTATATTCCTGGTTCGTCCTGCCGTGCGGGCCGCCATTCCCCACAGCCGGACCTTCGCCCAAGTCGAGGGGCTGAACCTTGTCTGCCGTTTTCCATGTCCGTGGAATCCGGGGAAGTGTATCACAACGGGAGATTCTCCCTTCCAGACGGCATTTTCACCCCCCTTGTATAAATGTCTCATGATGAGACAATTTCGAGACACATTCGAGACATTTTTGTGTCTCACCGGTGTTGGAAGCAAGTCTGCCGGATGGAGGAAATATTTTTTATCACTTTATTATTCAAATGGTTAAAAGAATTCCGCCTTCTTTGGCACATAAATTGCTTTGATATGACTCTGGTTCAGTTTGTGTGGACGTCCACAGACCGAACCGGAACGCGGCCGGGCGGTTTCGTGGCCACAAAAATTTCGTTCCAAGCAGGGGGAATCCAGATGGTGAACACAGTTCAAGCCAGCTCTATTGGCGGTTTTCCAACCCCGGGAAACGAAAAATTGTCGGCCACCGTATTGCGGTCAATCAACAAGTCGAACACCCAGGAAGATCCGGTGACCGGCACGAGCCTGAAGAACCTGACCATTGACGGAGGCCGTAGCCCGGCGCCGGCCCTCGACGGATTCATTGAAAAAGACATACAGGAATCGCTCGTGAAATTTGAAGATAGAGAGCGGGGCAGCCTTATAAATCAGAGGGTCTAGGGCGTCCCCCACGTCCGATCCTCCTTTTACCCCCCGTCGTCGCTTGTCGTGTTATCCGGATGCTGGGCCGGATGCCGATGGTGGTGACGGGGGGGTTTTTTAACAGGCTTCATTCCCCCCTCGCTGTTGCTTATTGTGTTATCCGGATGCTGGGCCGGATGCCGTAGGTGATGGCGGGGGGGCCTTTTTTTTTCCGCTGAAAATGACCTTTTCCGTCTCCCTCCGACAGCCGGTTTGACATCACAGCTCTTCCAAAACTAATGATGACCTTCCGTTTTTTTTGAATGCTTATTCATATCGTTTGTAATCTTGGGCTGATGGCCCTCTTCTTTCAGTAGAGGAGGATGCCCAAGTTCTGGGGGTGTTCTCGGATGTTGCAAGAGAGTGGACAAGGGATGGCGTGATTCATGGAGCCGGTAAGACTTCGGAAGGCGAGTACTGTTCCTCTCCTACATTTCCCCTCGACAAACGAAGAAGCTATCATGGGGTCATTCACAAATCGTCATGTTTCTTTCATCGTTACATGAGAGGAGGCGACGAATGAAACTTGTAACTTTTCAGCTAACCGAGGGGGGCCGTGCAAGCGAAAGCATCGGCGCTGTGCTCTCGGGCGACCGAGTGCTGGATCTGTCCGCCGCTTCCTCGAGCATTCCACCCGACATGGTTCTTTTTCTGGAAATGGGGCCACCGGGTCTGGCCGAAGCGCGCAGGCTGGTAGAAGCCGCCGGGACAGGCGAACACGCTCAAGCGGTTCGAGCTCTTTCAGAGGTGCGATTTTTGGCCCCGGTGCCGCGTCCAAGGAAGTTCATCCATGCAGGCCGTAACTTCCACGCCCACCTCGCGGAATCGGGCAGTGCGATGCCCAAGCAGATTCCGCTCGCGCCTCGCTTCACCTCCACAATGATCGGGCCAGACGAGCCGATCCGATACCCCAAGATCACTCAAAAGCTCGACTCCGAGGCCGAGATCGTGATGGTGATCGGAAAGCGCTGCAAATA
>CAMYJL010000503.1 GCA_947258645.1 uncultured Nitrospinota bacterium | reverse complement strand
CCCGCGATTCGGAAATCCCTGCCATTTTGCAAAAAATCCCCGTTGGCGGGAGTACACGCTCTCTGTCCCCCATCCACATAGATGCAAAGCTGAGCCCCATCGTACGTCAAGGCATAGTGATGAAGTTCATTGGGTGTCGCGGGGGCTTCCACGAAAAACTGTTGTCCAATTGTGTTGTGAAAGAACCCTATGACCCGGAAAGGGTTGGAAAGTCCACTATACGGAATTCCTCCACTAAAACCGAAACCCATCCCCCTCCCCACTGCAGGAGTCAACACATCGTCATTCTCGAGAATCGCCTGGAGATACGCAAAGGACGTTATTTTTGTCGGCATAGCCCATGCGTCAACGGTGAAATGATTAGTAAACACCTCCGAGCCGAAGGGCAGCAGGATGCGCTGGTATTGACTTCCGTCAAAGCTGAACGCATTTCCGACCTTCCCGGGGGCAATCCCGACGCCATCCAGCATCGTCCCGTCGTTTCCATCCTGAATGTCGGTGGCGGTGGTCCCGGATACGGCATCTCCGTCCCACCAGCTGATCATATCCGGTGGCGGGGGGGTGCAATGGAGATCGGGACACGGCTCGGTGGGTGCCTGCACGACAAGGTTGTCGTAGGTCATTTCCAGTTCCCCGATGGCTCCGGCAAGGCGGGTCCTGCCGAGCAGAAAATGGTCGGCCTGGGAAGTAACAACGCCGTTCAACGCGGCGTCGGGGATGATCAGGGTCTGGCCCACCTGCTGGCCGTCGAGGAACCAGCAGAACTTGTCATCGTGCACGCGCGTGGTGATCTGGAACGGCTCGTTGCTCTCCAGAGCCCCGTCGCCATCCGTGTCGGCGGCATCGAAGGCCGGCCCGATCGGAAGACGGTTTGCCAGACTAACCGAGGTGACCGCAGGAGAAGGGAGGAACCCTGACCCCGTGATGGCAGCGGCCCCATACGAGCCTTCCGGATACAGGAACAGCCAGACTGCTCCTTTTGTAGTCATAGCGCTATCTGGAATGTCCATTCCCTGGCGAAAGACGAAAAACGGCCCGTTTCTCACGCTCAACGGCGCATAGTTATCGGCCAAAATCCGTACATCGGAGGTCGTTTCGAGGTCGAAGCCCATATCCTTCAGGCGAACCACCGCGGGGTCGTCAACACCGAAGAACGGGCCAGACGGGCCAGTGATGCGAAGCTCCCCGGATTCGATGCGCGCATTGTCGCCGGGGGTGAGCCTCGCTCCCGAGCCGCTGAATTCCTCGTAGGGGAAGCCACCCGTTTCGGTAACGCCGAGGAAGGTGCTGTCAGGGCGCGTGTACGTGTCTTCAGCAATGGGCGCGGCGTTCGCCCTGGGAGCCAGCCCGAAGAATGTGGCGAATGCGATGGCGCCTATCAAAAGAAAAAGCGATGAAGTTAGTTCATTTCGTCTAAACTGGTTAATAATTGCCGGTAGAAGCTTCTTTTCTTTTCCCATCATGGTGTCCTCCTCAAAAGTAAAAAAGTAGACCAATGGAGATCACCTTCCGACGACGCGATGTGCCGAAATCGGTATCTCCGCTGGGGGGAATCATTTAGTAAAAACAGAATATACAAATTATTTTACCGAATCCTAAACAGGAGTCAATTGTCCTAAAAATATTTTGTGTATTAATTTCATACACTTACGTGGGGATGAGGGAATTTTCGGGGGATACCTGGGTCTCGGGCCTGGCCTGTGGCAGGGTTTTCAATTAAACAGCTAAAATTGGATCGGAGGAACCAATCGCCTCCAGAAATCGCTCCCGAATAAAACCGGCGGAAAATGAAAAAAATATTCAAAAAACTTTTTACGAGATCGACCCGTGAACTCCCGCCGGCCACGCCTGTTGGGAGCCCCGGCCCGAGCCTGCCCATGGCGCCGGTGGGGAGTGGCGGCCCCGGTCTGGACGAGGCGGTGGCGAAGCGCCTCGAGGCGCACGCGAGGTGGCTGGCATCGGAGGGGAGCCGGGGCGAGCGGGCGGACTTTCGGGGGGCGCGGCTGCG
>CAMYJL010000502.1 GCA_947258645.1 uncultured Nitrospinota bacterium | reverse complement strand
AGAAAAACAGGATGAACCCAATCCCCAGGGACGATGCCCAGACCTGCTGCGGCGCGAAGGGCCGCGGTTTGTAGTTCGAAAACGCCCACATGGAGAATGCCGGGCAGGACAGAATGCCCATCAGCGCGAACATGTAGGTCAGGCACATGATACCGGTCCAGAGACCGCCGACGGGTGTCTGCTTGCCCAGGCCCGCCGTGAACTGAATGACGCCCGGTATGGCGAAGTAGGCGTTGTAGTCGCCGCCGCCATAGCCTTTGGTCGTTCCCCATTTGCCCACGTCCGAGGCGGCGAGCTTGGCGAGTCCCGCGTTCAGCGCGCCCCAGCCGCCGGCCAGGTTCAGCGCGATGAAACCGGTGATGACGATGCCGAGCGCCAGCAGGATGCACTGAAGCGTGTCCACGTAGGCCACGGCGCGCAACCCGCCCGCGGCGACGTAGATCAGAACGACCGCCGAGAGGAGCCACATCCCGACATTGATGGAGAACAAGCCGTCGGTCAGGACGTTGAACAGGAAGCCCGAGGCGCCAAGCTGCACCCCGAGGTAGGGAATCGAGAAGAGAAGGGCCACGATGACCGTGAGAATCCGGATCGCGTCGCCCTGGAAGTAGTCGGCAAACATTTCACCGGGCGTGACGTATCCGAAGCGCTTGCCCAGCATCCATTGGCGCTTCAGGAACATCACCCCGGTAAAGGGGATGGTGATGGCGTAGAAGGACGCGTAGGCGTACTGGAAGCCATCGCGGTAGACCAGCCCCGGGTGGCCCATGAAGGTCCACCCCGAGAATGACGTGGCCGTCGCCGCCAGGACGAACACCCACATCGAGAGCTGCCGTCCCGCGATGAAATAGTCGCCGGCTGTTCTCGCCATTCGTGCGCACTTGATGCCCCAGAAAATGCAGTAGGCCCAATAGAGCAGCACGAAGGCGAAAAGCCAGATCACCTTTGCACTCATATCAGCCTCCTCTGTCAAAACTGACCCTTGGCGATCCGCTACGGATCGCCTCCCCTTGAAACACGTTCACCGCGGCGGGAAAACCCGCCCGAGAAGAAGACCTTATGACCAAAAAGATCGACTCGTATGAAGGGGTGAATCAATCATTCCAGATATTCGTTATTTTTCAGGGCTTTATTAAACTATAAATAACTAAAATGGCCGGGTCAACAAAAATGATACCGGGAATTCCTATTTTCATAGGAACATAGATTCATGGATAAAGAGGTTTCCTAAGTAAACGATCTCCCAAACTGCTAAATTCCCGGGCGCACTTAAATGCTTGCAGTGGAATACTTTATGGAAGTTTGAGGCCCTGCTGGCCACAGAGAGATAAGGGCACACCCAAACATAGATGCACCATTCGCGAGTCATTCTCGGATTGGCAAGCCCGGGATAACGAACCAAGTGCGTAAATAAATATATAATATAGTTATATTAGGCTTTTCCTGGCTTCGCCGCGCGGACGGTGGCGCTCTCCAGGCCTTCTTCGATGTAGGGCGTGCGGTAGACGATCTCGGCGTTCTCGAAACCGGCGGCGCGGAGCCCGTCGAGATATTCCTCTTCGCTGATGGCGCCCGCGATGCAGGCGCACCAGTCTTCGACGGTGCCTTCCTTGCTCAACTCGCCCGACTTGATCACGTCGGAGACGACGAACCGCCCGCCGGGCCGGAGGACGCGGAACGATTCGCGGAAGACGGCCGCCTTGTCCGGGGAGAGGTTGACCACGCAGTTGCTGATGATGGCGTCGATGGATCCATCCTCGACCGGCATGTCCTCCATCTCGCCCTTGCGGAATTCGACGTTCGGCAGGCCGAGCTTCCGCTTGTTCTCCTCCGCCTTGGCGAGCATGGCGTCGGTCATGTCGAGGCCGATTGCCCGGCCTTCGGGGGAGACCTCCTGCGCGGCGAGGAAACAATCCAGCCCCGCTCCCGAGCCCAGATCGAGAACCACATCGCCGGGCCGGAGCTTCGCCTCTTCAATCGGATTGCCGCAGCCGGCGTTGGATTCGATGGC
>CAMYJL010000501.1 GCA_947258645.1 uncultured Nitrospinota bacterium | reverse complement strand
CCCGGGATATATGCCGAATTCGGCTATATTCTGATGCTGAAAGGCGATAGCAAAAAAGCCGTTAGCTATTTTGAGAAAGAAAAGAAATTTTGGCCGGAGTCGGCCCGATTTATGGACACCATGATCAAGAACGCGAAATCATACAAGTACAAAAAACCGGAAGAAGCCAAGCCCGAGAAAACGACAGGAGTGGCCCAATAATGTTTTCGAAAGGAAAGATGCTTTGGGTGATTGCCGTGGCGTCGATGGCGGTTGGATGTGCCGTTCCCCAAAAGGTGGATTTTACACAATTCCGCCAAGCCAATCCCAGGAGTATTTTGATCGTCCCAGCGATTAACAGAAGCGTGGATGTGAACGCCCCGGACTACTTCCTTTCGACCATTGCCAAGCCCGTTGCCGAGCGGGGCTACTACGTATTTCCGGTCAATCTCGTTAAGCGAGTCATGGAAGACGACGGCCTTGCAGACGCCAACCTGGTTCATGAAGCTGATCCGAAAAGGCTGGGCGAACTGTTCGGGGCCGACGCCATCCTGTATGTCATTATTGAAAGATGGGACGCAAGATATGTGGTTTTATCCACTGCGGTAACTGTTGAATTTACCTATGTTCTTAAAAGTGGCCACACGGGTGAAGAATTGTGGCGAAGAAAGGCAAAATTGGTATACCAGCCTCAACAAACGAGCAGCTCGGGTAATGTGTTTGCGGATTTAATTGTCATGGCGGTCACTGCGGCCATTACAAAGGCCTCGCCGAATTATATTCCTCTTACCCAACAGGCAAACGCTCTTGCCGTAATACAGCCCGGGCAAGGCTTGCCCGCGGGTCCGTACATCGAAGATTATTTGAAAGACAAAGATAAATTCTAAGTCTCTTCCCCGTTCATCAGGTTTTTCTGTAATCGCTCACACCACCAGCGTATCCCGCAGGACGTCCTCGTTCGGCTCGAGGCCGAGGCCCGGCGTGTCGGGGAGGGTGACGTTTCCCCTCACGGGATTGACGGTGTTGGTGAAAATCTGCTCGCTCGTGCGCCACATGAAAAGGTGAAACTCGACGCGCGTGCCGTTGTCCATTCCCGCCTGAAGATGGGCATTGATATGGGGCCAGCCGCCGCCATTCGCGATGGGCAGGTTGAAGGCCTGGGCCATGGCGGCGACCTTCGCCCCCTCGGTGAAGCCGCCGACATAACAGACGTTGGGCTGGGCCATGTCCACCGACTCGTGGAGGAAAAGCTCGCGGAAGCGCCACTTCGAGCCCTCGTTCTGCCCCGCGACAATCGGTATCGAGGTCTGCCGCCGCAGGTTGGCCAGCAGGCGCGCGTCGTTTCCGTAGACCGGCTCCTCGAACCAGGCGATGTCGTACTGCTCGACCTTCTTGCAGAGCTCGAGCGCGCGGTGGAAGGGGAGCTTGTAGTTGGCGTCGAACATGAGCTCGATACCGTCCCCGATGGCCTCGCGCACGGACTTGACGCGCATCACATCCTCGCTGATGTCGACGTTGTCGCGGTCGGGGGCGACGACCATCTTGAGCTTGTCCTGCCCCTCGCCGCGCCAGTGCCGCGCCGCCGCGACGAGCTGATCGCGGTCGTATTCGCCGGGGCCAAAGGTGATGTAGGCGGGCACGGTGGCGTCGCTTCCGCCGAGGAGCCGCCAGATCGGCTCGCCGAAGTGTTTTCCCTTGATGTCCCACAGCGCGATGTCCACCGCGCTCAGGGCCGAGGAGAAGGCGCCGGTCTGGTAGCGGGGGTTGAGGCGGTAGAAGCATTTGTGCCAGAGGCGCTCGTTCGCGAGCGGGTCCTCGCCCACGACCAGGGGGGCGATCTCCTGGTTGATGAGCTCGCGCAGGCCGATCGGCTGGATGCCGCCCGTCAGCCCGTAGCCCGTGATTCCGGCGTCGGTCTCGACGCGGCAGAAGACGAGCGGCCAGGATACCGGCCTGTCGAGAAAGATGACATCGTTCGGAACGACATGGTGGGTGGCTTCGACTCGCGTGATTTTCACGGGCGATTTCCCTCCTCAGGT
>CAMYJL010000500.1 GCA_947258645.1 uncultured Nitrospinota bacterium | reverse complement strand
GGAACGCTTTCATAGGCGATGCGTGAGCCGTCCGGGCGCGGGAGGATCTTAGTCGATTCCGGGGTCATGGTTTTTTCATACAAGCGTATTTCCGGGCAAAAGAAACTTGTCGGAGATCATTTTTCCTCTTTATGCGTCTCGTCCCATTCGCGGAAGACTTCGTCCGCGATCTTGAGGGCGCTTGCCGCGACGGGAAATCCTCCGTAGACGATGGAGGTAGCGATAACCTCCATGATGTCCTCTTTTTCCCAGCCGAGGTTCAGCGCGTTGCGGATGTGCGGGCGCACCTCGGCACGGTCAAGAACGATGTTCGCCATGAGGGCCAGAAGCTGGCGCTGCTTCACGCTGAAGCGCGGCCGCCCGTATATCGTCCCGTAGGAAAATTCGTTGATGTACCGGAGTATCTCGGGATCGAGCTTTTCGATCATCGAGAGGCGCTCGTTCATCGCCGGATCGTCACCCACCATCTGGCGGCGGATGTCGGCCCCTTTTTGGAACAACTCGCTTCGCTCCACGTCGTTTCCCCTCAGGGTTATTGTCCGTTCAGATGATCGATCAGCCCGCGCGCGACGGCCCGGATGGACGCCTCCACCTCGGGCTCGAGGCAGGCGCCGTCTTCGCCGAACTTTTTATGCACCCCGCCGACCGAGGATTCCACCGGCAGGACGCTGCCCCCCACATGGGTGACGATGTGGCGCAGGTGCGCGAGGGCGTTGTCCGCGCTCGGGCCCATGGCGACGCCCATGATGGCGACCGTCTTGCCCTCGAGCGTGGAGGGAAAACCCAGGTTGTCGATGATGAGCTTGAGGGTGCTGCTGATGCTCCCGTGATACTCGGGCGTCGCGATCAGAAGCCCCTTCGCCGCCAGGACTTTTTCGCGAAGCCGCTCGCCGTCGTCCGCCCCCGCCGTATCGCCCGGCAGGGGGAATTGCCATCCCTCACCCACGCGGACGACTTCGATCTTTTCACCGCCCCGCTCCAACTCATCGAGCGCGACGCGAAGCGCTTTTTCGGTGTTGTTCCCCGCGCGCCGGCTCCCGCTGATAACGAGGATGTCCGGCGCACCGCCCTTTTCTTCCGCCATCGATCTTGCTTCCTCCCGGTATTGCCGCCTGGAAAATCGATTCTACCCGCGCTTGAAGGTGGATGAACAGGAGCCGCCGCTCGCGTTCGCGGCTGTCATGATAATTTGAGCGAATCTGATTAACAGCCTCACCTTGTGATTCGCGACTCCAAAGAGCACGGCTCCCTGGCCATTCGCCTCATTTCCGCTCACCGAGAGGAACACATTCGGCCCGGCGCCTTGCATGGCGAGCTGCTCCCCCAACAGGATCAGGGTGATGAGTTCCAGCCCGCAGCCCCCGTCGCCTTTCCACTGGCCAAGAGCGTCGGCAAACGAGCCGAGAGAGGAAGCGCTTTTCTCCCCTCCGGCGGATTGTGCGCTCGCGCTTTCCGTCGTCTGGGCTCCTGTCGTTCCGGCCTGCGCCGTCTCCGTCTCTCCGCCCTGCTCCGTCTGCTGATCGCTCCCTGCCTGCGAAACCTCCTCATTTCTCCTGGAGTCTTCCGCAGATGGGGCGGTGTAGCTCTTTTCCACCTTCCCCCGAGCGATGGCCGAAAGATCGTCCTCCTGCCCTCCGTAGGGCGTCTGCACCGATGTGCCGCTCGTTTCGTCCAGCCCGCCCATCATCCGCTGGATGGCCGCCAGGCGCTCCGCGTCCTCGTTGGACGTACCGCTCCCCGGAGCCCTGTAGCTGCTCCGGCGATCTTTCTTTGGACGGGCGAACACTCCACTTTTTGAATCCCAATTCAAAAGGATATCGCGGAAAGCTTTTGAAGGAGTTTTTTTATTCTGGCAGCATTCTTTCCAGGTCGAAAACTTGCCCCGCAATCCAGCCTGCGTACTGGAAATACTCTCCTTGAGATAGGTGGCGGTGGCACTCTCTCCCTTTCCACTGGAATTAATTTTCTTCAAACTCTCTTTGAGATTTTTCAGGAAATCATGATCTTCCTCAATCTCTTTT
>CAMYJL010000499.1 GCA_947258645.1 uncultured Nitrospinota bacterium | reverse complement strand
GCGGGGCCCTGCAGCTGCCATCCGAACTACGGGGTGGACGAGGCCGAGATGCGCCGCTACATGGCGCTCTCCCGGACGCCGGAGGGGCTGGCCGAATATCTCGGATCGGCCGACCGGGACCACGCCTCGCCAGCCGCACAAGGATAAATAAAAAATTGAGCCGGGACATCCAGAACGATGTTGAAGCCGCCAGCAGGGCCGCGGATCAGATGGCCGTCTGCCTCGCGCGCGAGGTGGGGGACGGCGAGTTCGTCTTTCACGGCGTGAACTCGCCGCTGCCGATGGTGGCGATCTTCCTCGCAAAGAAACTGCACGCCCCGCGCTGCACGCTGATCTCGGTCGCGGGCGCGGTGGACCCCGAGCCGGAGCGCCTGCCGTTCAGCACGAACGATCCCCGGCTCTGCGCGGGCGCGGCGGCCCTCTTCTCGAACCCCGACGCCTACGACCTTTTCGCACGGGGGGGATTCGATCTCATGTTCCTCGGCGGCGCCCAGATCGACAAGGCGGGCCGGGTGAACATGAGCTACATCGGCGATCCCGCCGCGCCCAAGGTCCGCCTTCCGGGCGGGGGCGGGGGCTCGGTCATCATGCCCCAGGCCGGGCGGACGGTGATCTGGCGGACGGTTCACGACACGCGCACCTTCGTCCCGAAGGTGGACTTCGTGACCCAGACCGGGAACCTCTCGCGGGTGGTCACGCCGCTGGCCGTGCTGTGCATGAAGGAAGATGGCATCGAGCTGGAGAGCGTTCACGCCGGATCTACGGCGGAAGAAGTGGCGGAGCGGACGGGTTTTTCGCTGGATTTGTCCGGAGATATTCCGGAGACGCTCCCCCCGGCGGATGAAGAGCTGGCGGCGCTGGAAGAACTTGATCCCGAAGGGGTGCGCTATTCCGAATTTCCCGTGCTGCGGGCGGCGAAAAGGGAGGTGTCGATATGAAGCTCGTCACCCTCGCCGAGGCGGCCCGGCTGGTCGAGGATGGCCAGATGATCGCGCTTGGCGGAAATTCGCTGACGCGCACCCCGGCGACCTTCGTCCGGGAACTCGCCCGTCAAAAGCGCCGTGATCTTTGCCTGGTGAAAACGGCGGGAGCGTACGACATCGATCTCCTCTGCGCGGCGGGGGCGGTGGCCGAGGTGCGGTCGGGCTACATCGGTTTTGAAAACATGTTCGGGCTGGCGCAGGCCTACCGGCGCGGTGTCGAGTCGGGGGATGTCCGCGCTGTCGAGCACGCCTGCTATTCGGTCATCGCGGGGCTCCGCGCCGCCGCCTACGGCCTTCCGAGTCAGCCGGTGGCGGGCATGAACGGAAGCGACGTTCCCGCCCTGACGGATTTCCGCCAGGCCGAAGACCCCTACACCGGCGAGCGCGTCTACATGATCCCGCAGATACGGCCCGACTGGGCGGTGCTTCATGTTCAGCACGCCGACGCCGAGGGCAACGCCCGCATCGACGGCGGGGTGTTCGAGGATGTCCTCATGTCGCGCGCCGCCAAAAGTGTCATCCTCACCTCGGAGCGCATCGTGGAAACGGATTTTTTAAAAGAAAAGCCCGAGCGGACGAACATCCCGGCGTTCATGGTGCGCGCCGTCGTCCATGCGCCGTGCGGGGCGGCGCCCGGGTCGTGCCACCCGCTCTACGACACGGACGAGGAGGCCGTGGCCGCCTACCTGAAGGCCGCGGTCGATCCGGAGCGCCTCCGGGCGCATCTCGCCGAATGGGCGGAGCGCGACCATCATCCGGCGGCGAAGGGATAGGGAAGGAGAGGAAGATGAGCGAGGCGGATTCTTGTCGGGAACGCGGGTATCAGGATCCCGGGACGATCCGGAAAATCCTGCGCGACTATCGAAAGATCGCCGTCGTCGGCCTCTCGCCCCGGCCGGAGCGCCCGAGCCACCGCATCAGCGCCTATATGAAGGGGGTGGGATACGAGATCGTCCCCGTGAATCCGGGGCAGGATGAGATTTTGGGAGAAAGGTCCTACCCGAGTCTCGCGGCCCTCCCCGGGCCTCCCGATGTGGTGAACATTTTTCGCCAGTCCCGG
>CAMYJL010000498.1 GCA_947258645.1 uncultured Nitrospinota bacterium | reverse complement strand
TACCATATTATAAAATATAGAAGTGTGAATAACTAAGTGATTTTGCAGCGATAGCCGAAAGCCGGGCGTTTTTCTGTGAAGTAAAATAGATGTAGCCTAAATATGTTACCTGATTATGGCTCTCGCCCACCAAATGAAGCGGTCTCATGATTAAGGTCACTCTCGATACTAATATAGCGAATGACAATGACCTCGTCAGGGAAGGTCAAAAGGCTGGCCTTGAAGTTCTTCATACTTCTGTAACTGACCGTGAACTCATGGGAAGCAGCATAAATCCGGCTTCTGCGGATTCTCCACCAATTCTTGAGACCGTCGTATTGAATGAAAGTCTATTAGGACAGGCTGTCTTGGGGGGTCCGAATGAGCAAGGAATATTTGAGAGCCTCTTGAAGATTATTTCGAATGGATCTTTCCCTTCTGGCCCAAATCGTTCAAATCTTTCTGATGGGCAAAAACGCCAACTCAGGGATGCCATGATTCTATCAACACATATTCGAGAGAGTAGGGACATTTTTGTAACTAACGATGCACATCTAATACCCAATCACAATAAGCCGATATGGCAACTGAAATCTGGAATGTCCATACAATGCCTCGGCCAGCTGTCGCAAATTTTCATAATCCTTACTGGAAGCGTCCTTGCCTCCGGACTTGTATTTGTATGTGTTTGGGACTGCCAAGCATAAGTAGTCAACATCGACCATGACAGAAGCTTGAATTAAATCTCTGTAGACAGCGTTTCCCATCCACGCTCTTCCAGCTCCGACTTCTAGGCCGCATTTCCATTCGGGGTGGTAGGCGTCGATTTCGTACCTTACCGTGGGAATAGCGTTTTCGCCGTAAAAGACAGGGCGTGCTATTTTTTGCTCTTTTCTCTTACCTTTTTCTACCTGAAATCCAAGACCCGACAAATCATCGGCAAGAACGCTTAAAACTCCGTCGCTGGTTAAGCCCTTTCCGCGCAATTCGGTGGATATTTCTTCCTCGTGTGACCGAAATACGTTCACAACATCCTCGGCAAACGAAGCGGGAGGCTCTGTTCTTGGGTAAGTTGAAAATCTGATTGTTGTCCTTGCCAATCTTTAAATTGCCCTCATGGCGGGATAGTCACTTAAATGGATTATTCATTGTTCATTGCACGGGGAAATTTTATCACATATGGAGATGAGTCCAAGGGACAGGCCTCAATCCCTGTACTCATCCCGCACATCCGCCCCGGCCATGGCGACGCCGATGGGGTGGAGGATGTGGAGGATTTTCAAAGAATCTTCGTGCTGGCGGAGGACGTCGCCGAGGGCCTTGTAGCAGCGGGGGTCCTCGTCGGTGTCGGCCCCCCGGAGGACGATGTTCTTCGCCTTCATGGCGGCGCTCATCTCCTGGCGGGTGAAGCGGCCGCCCTTGCGGTGCATCCGCCCCCCGCGCCAGCGCTTGCGCCCGGCGGCGGCGGTGCGGCTCATGACGCGGCCCGCGCCGTGGACGGTGGAGCGGAGGAGGGCGCGCGCGGCCGGGGTGTCCACCCCCTCGGCGATGACGGAGATGTCGCCCATCGAGCCCCCGATGAAGCTGCGCTGGCCGGGCCAGGCGGGGGTCGCGCCCTTGCGGACGACGAGGAACTTCTCGCCGCCGTGCTCTTCCTCCCAGGCGAAGTTGTGGTGGTTGTGGACTTCCTCCTCGCTCCGCGCGCCCAGGATCTGGACGACGCGGCGGCAGACGTAGTCGCGCCCGGCGTAGGCGTAGCGCCCGGCGAGCTTCATGCCGGCGAGGTAGTCCTGCCCGACGTGGCTTTTGAGGGTGAAGACGGTGGCGCGGGCGTGCATGTCCTCGTAGCCGGCGCGGTGGCCGAAGGGGCGCTTCTGGGCGAGGTTCAGAAAACCGGTGCACATCTTGTGGCCGAAGCCGCGCGAGCCGAAGTGGACGCCGACCCAGAGGTATCCTTCTCCCTTGGCGTCGTCCTCTTCGAATAAATCCACGTAGTGGTTGCCGGAGCCGATGGTGCCGAGCTGGTCGCGGGCGAGTCTTTTGAGCGTCCCGACCTCGGGGACGTCGCGCCAGGTGGGGTCGTCGAAGAGTTCGTGCCCGGCCGGGGTGGGATCCGGGTTGGTGCGGCCCATGCCGAACTCGAGCTGGCGGGCGATCTCGTCCATGAGGGCGGGGACCTCGGGCCGGAGGTCGGCGGCGCGGAGGTTGGTGCGGACGGCCTTGTTGCCGCAGGCGATGTCGTAGCCGACGCCGCTCGGGGAGACGGCCCCCCGGTAGGCGACGACGCCCCCGATGGGCATGGAGTAGCCGAGGTGGTGGTCGGCGCAGAGGGCGGCCGCGGCGGCGGCATCGTCGAGGAGGCAGGTGCGTATCTGGCGCTCGGCGCCTTCGTCGACGGGGTCGCCCCGGATGGTGAGGGATTTTTCCTTCGCGGAAACGTTCTTGTCGTTTCTCAAGGATGAGGTTTTCGCGTTCGGGCTGTTGCCTGAAATATAGGTGATTATCAAAAATTCTTCACGTGGGTTGGGAGGTTTGAGAGGGGCGGGGTGAGGGCCCGATTTTGTCACCCTGAGCGGAGCGAAGGGTCTTCGTCTATTGGCA
>CAMYJL010000497.1 GCA_947258645.1 uncultured Nitrospinota bacterium | reverse complement strand
TCGAGATCGGTGACTGGTTGCTGTCCGCGCATCATCGGGAAGACCAGGCTGAGACGCTGCTACTGAACCTGGTGCGCGGCACGGGGCCGGCCGGCATCGCAGGCATCGGCGAATTGCGTCGCTTCGGTCCGGGTTGGCTGGCGCGTCCGATGATCGATGTGGAGCGCTCGGCACTCGAGGAGTACGCCAGGCGGCACGAACTCGACTGGATCGAGGACCCAAGTAACGCGGATCGCCGCTTCGACCGAAATTTCCTGCGTCACGAGGTATTGCCGCGCTTGAGGTCACGCGTCATCACCTTTTCGATCGCCTCCACCGTGTAGCGGTCCATGAGCTCCATCGCGGCGGGAACGGCTCCGGCGGCGATGACATCGCTGACGGTCTGGCAGGCATCGCCCACGGAGGCGAACGTCGTCAGCATGGTGCGGACGCCTTCGGGATTCGGCGTCAGGCGCACGGTGAGCTCCGTCATGAGGGCGAAGGTCCCCTCCGAGCCGACAAAAATCCCGCGCAGGTCCAGCCCCGGCGCCTCATCGCCATCCGACCCCAGGTGAAGGATCTCCCCGTTAGAGAGAACGACCGTCATCGCCTGAATGTGGTTCGTCGTCATGCCGTACTTCAGGCAGTGCGCCCCGCCCGAGTTTTCGGCGGCGTTGCCCCCGATTGTGCAGGCCATCTGGCTCGAAGGGTCCGGCGCGTAGTGAAATCCGTGGGGCCGCGTCTCGTTTGAAAGATGGAGGTTGATGACGCCGGGCTGAACGCGGGCGATCAGGTTCTCGTAATCGATCTCGAGAATCCGGTTCATTCGCATCGTGACGAGCAGGACGCCGCCCGGCGCGGGCGTGGCGCCGCCCGAAAGACAGGTACCCGCCCCCCGCGCGATGAGAGGCACTTTCGCCTCATGGCAAAGGCGGGCGATCTGGCGGATCTCTTCGGTGCTTCCCGGAATGACGACGGCGCCGGGTGTTCCCTTGTAGATCGTCAGCGCGTCGCAGTCGTAGGTTCGGAGCGCCTCGGGCGCGGTGTGGACAAACTCCTCCCCCACCACAGCAGTGAGCTTTTCGACAAGGTCCGAAAAATTCATATCATCCGACCCCCGCGGCGGTGCGCAAGCGCGAAGTCATCAAACCGATTCTCCGGATTATACCGCTCAGCGCGGAATTTGCATCAGGCGTGCCCCGGAATCGAACGGGGCGTATATTATCAGTATCGAGAAAATCGGGCGGCGAAAGCGCGGAGGTGCGTCCCGGAAGGGGGCGTCTGCCCCGAGGGCGGAAACCGGGACGTTCCAGATGGAGAATAGCCATGAAGAGGCGGGCCATCGGCGCGGCCGCGACGGCCGTTTTCGCCTGGGTGCTCTGGGCCGAATATCACGCCGCCGGGGGACCGGCCAACTTCTTCACGCCGGAAAAGTGGCGGATCGTCAACGCCTTTGAGGCCAAGACCGGCTGCGACGCAGAACAAGCCGCGCACATGGAAGACATGGCCGGCCAGGGCTGGAGAATGATGGGCGTTAACACCGGCGAGAAGACGGACGAGAAGCTCCTCGTCTCCTACCGCTACCTCTGCCTTCCGGGGATGCTCGACCCCAGGCCCCGGAAATACTAATATTCTCCCGAAGAACTCCTCACAAACCAGAGGCCGTCCTCGCGCCATAACGGGGAGACAGAAATTGCGGCGGAAGCTGAACGACACTTCCCTGAACCTCGAGGTCAGACAGGATGCCTCCGGCTGGAAATTCATCGTCACCCAGATCGGCCCCCACGAGGCCGGGACAGGAAGCGCAATCGTGATGGGCGGGTTTTCATCGGAGGACGAGGCCTGGATTGCGGGAGAGGTCAAGCTAAACGAAGTGTACGAAGAAAAAAAGCGCAAGAAGGCCTGATCCAACAGCTCATTTCGGTTTGGGAGGGAAGAAACAGCCATGCGAAAAGATGCCCTCGCCCTTGTGATGACTTTCGTTTTCGCCTGGGTGCTCTGGGGAAATGAGCTCTCCCGCTTCGTCGTGTCGGACTGGAAGATCATCTCGGGACACGCCTCCCTCAAAGCGTGCCAAAGCGCCGTCCCCA
>CAMYJL010000496.1 GCA_947258645.1 uncultured Nitrospinota bacterium | reverse complement strand
AAGGAGAAAAATCAGGCTCGAGAAATACGTGATCGTCACTCCGAAAAGGGGGGAGGGATTCACGTTCAGGCCCATCTTCCGGATGATGTTCCCGGCCGTGAAGCCCGCGACCTACATGAGCGGCAGCCACAGATAGCGCCGATCCCAGTTCGTGTCCATTTTTCCTTTTATCGTGAGGCCCACACAGCCCGCCACGACCAGCAGCGTGCCCGCCCAAACATAGGGCCCAGGTCGCTCGCCGAGCAGCCCGTAGGCCCCCATCGCCGTGGTCAGCGGCAGCATCTGGATCAGCGGAATCGCCCGCGACACGCCCAGGTAATGGACCGACTGGTACATGAACACCCGCCCGAGCGAAGGCCCCGCCAGCCCGAGCATCACGAAAAAACCGACGGCCCGGAGATCCCACCAGGCCGGATCCCAGAAGTAAGCCGTCGCCGCGATCAGGACGGGCGTGTTCACGATGAGCCCGATGATCACGCCCGTCACCGCGTTTCCGTACTTCTGCCCCCGGCGGATGATGAGGCCCACCGGCCCCGCCAGCGCCGCCGTCGTCAAGGCGAAGAGCGCCGCCAGCGTCGTATCCGTCATGAGATGGAAAGGATCATCAAAAAAGTCCTGTGGAGAAGATTCCGGTTATATGCCAGGGGAACGAAGGTATCAGATAGGAAAGGAATTTTCTTCCCTCGCTCTTGAGGGAGGAGCTAACAGATCCGATCGCCCCATTTCTTCATGGCTTTTTCGTTGAGCGCGACGCCGTAGCCGGGCCGGTCGGAGAGGTGGAGCCAGCCGTCTTCGAGCTCGGGCTCGCCCTCGAAGAGCTCGAACCAGACGGGATCGCGCTCGGGGTCGGCGTGGCTCTCGCAGATGAACCCGGCGGGGCTGGCGGCGACGCAGTGGGCGTGGATCTGGGGGTCGTGATGGGGGACGAACCGGATGTGGGCGAGCTCGGCGGCGACCATGAGCTTGCGGGCGCCGGTGACGCCCTCGAACTTGGTGGCGTCGAACTGGATGTAGTCCACCGCACCGGTCTCGATGAAGCGGAGGCAGTCGAAGACGGTGACTTCGCCGTGGCCCTCGGCGATGGGCATGGGGCTCTCGCGCCGCAGGAGCGGAAGCGACCGCTTGGCCTCGCGCCAGCAGACGGGCTCTTCGATCCAGGCGAGATCGAAATCGGCCAGCGCGAGCACCCCTTCCCGCGCCTCCTCAAAAGTCCAGGCGCCGTTCACGTCCACGGCGAGGAGGCAATCGGGACCGATAGCCTCCCGGACGGCGGCGACGCGGGAGGCGTCTTCGGCCAACGCCATCTGGCCCACCTTCATCTTGAAGCCCCGATGACCCATTTCATGATAGCGGCGAATCTCGTCGGTCAGCTCGGCAATGTCCTTCTTGTCGCGGTAGTAGCCGCCGCCTGCGTAAGTGCGCGCACGGCCCTCGTGGCCCCCGAGGAGTTTCCAGAGCGGGAGACCCGAGGCCTTGCCGATGATGTCCCAGAGGGCGTTGTCGACAGCTGCCGCCGCCGTGACGATAGACGCACGCGGCCAGTCGCGCCGGTGAGCATCTGGATGGTGGGTGTAGCGGAGCATTTTTTCGAGCAGGCGCTCGGGCCGGAGCGGATCTTCTCCCATCACCACTTCGCCAAAACCCTTGCGGAAGACTTCCGCCGCCGTCCGGACGGAGACCGACGCCGTCCCCAGCCCCACACCGGTGAGCCCCTCGTCGGTGCCGATCTTCACGACAAGCTCGTTCACGGAGAGAACCGGTTTGAGGCTTATCCAGAACTTCGGCATGGCGGTAGTACCGAACGGCAGGGAGGTCTTGGAGAAAAAAGAGGCAGATCCTCCTTCTGAAATCGGAACTATGACCGAATCCCATGAAAAAGTATCCCAGTCTGATGTTGAGGGCCTGTTAAATGACTTTGGATTTTAATATGCCATGTTTCATATCTGCATTTGTAAGGAGGATTAAATGGAAACCGTAACATCGAATGATCAGGTTTTGCAGCTCGTAACGTTTACTTTGAACGATGAGGAATACGCAGTTGATATACTGATCGTCCAGGAGATCAACCG
>CAMYJL010000495.1 GCA_947258645.1 uncultured Nitrospinota bacterium | reverse complement strand
CGGACCGTGCTTTTCATACCATGCCGCTTTCATCGATTTTTCCTCCTCACCCGCATGCGGGCAAAACATAAAAATTCCGTCTAGAAACTCGAAGCCGTGCCGTCGGCATACGCCTTCGCCGTTCGCAGGCGAAGGATCTGGTTCGTCCCGTCCGAATGGAGAAACGTGCTCGCGTCGCGCAGGTATTTTTCCATCGGGGCCGCCTGCATGATGCCCGCCCCGCCGAATATTTCCACGCCCTTCCGCGCGCAGTCGAAAGCGACCTCCGAGGCGTGGATCTTCGCCTTCCAGCCCAGCGTGAAATCATAGGGCTCCTGATGATCCACCGCCCAGGCCGTGCGCCAGATGATGGTCCGCGCCGTCTCGAGCCCGACGGCCATGTCCGCCAACATGGCGGCCACCGCCTGATGCTCGATGATGGTCTTCCCGCCCTGGACGCGCTCGCGGGCGTATTCGATCGATTTCTCGAAGGCGGCCCTTCCCACACCGACGCAGTTCGCCGCCGCCTCGGGCTTGCCCATCGAGAGGAGCTTCCCCCGGATCTCGAACATCCGCGCCTCGCCCAGGATGACGTTCTCCTCGGGCACCTCCAGGTTCTCGAAAAAAAGCTCGGAGTTCATCGAGAGCCGCTGGCCGACTTTTTCATGCACCCGGCCGACGGAAAACCCTTCCGTCTCGCGGGGAACGAGAAAGCCCGTCAGTCCCTCGCGGAGGTTCTTGCTCGAGTCGGTCCGCGCTGCCACGACGTAGAGCGAGGCCACCGGGCCGTTGCTGATGTAGTGCTTCATGCCGTTGATCACCCATCTGCCGTCTTTCTTCTCGGCCCGGGTGTTGAGCTGGATGGAAGGATCGTCGAAGTAGCCCTGATGGTCGCTGCCGCAGCCGGGCTCGGTGATGGCGATGGCGGTCAGAAAGCGCGGATCGTCGCAGAGGCGCTTGAGCCACTGCTCCCGGAGCGGCTCGTTCACCTTGTCGAGGATGTGGGCGAGCTTCCAGGTCTGATCGATGTTCACCGCGAAGCCGAGGTCGCCCACGGCGAGTTCCTCCCCGACGAGGCAGAGGGTGAGGACGTCGGCCCCCGCGCCCCCGAACGCCTCGGGATAGGGAAGCTGGCGAAGCCCCAGCGCGCTCGCCCGCTCGGTCAGGTCCCAGGGCATCCGCTCCTGCCAGTCCGTGATGCGGTCGCGGTCGGCCGCGACGGGCTCGACCTCCTCCCGCGCGAAATCCCGCGCGAGCATCTGTATGGCTCTTTGCTCCTCGGTCAGCGTGAAGTCCATCTCTCCCCTCGCCTTTACATGAATCCGGAAAAACGCCCGGGCTGCGGCCATATCCGGAAGAAAATAAGAACGAATTTGCGGGACAGCCGCATCCTAGCAGAGCGCCGAAAGGATCCGCCAGAGAGGGAACGATTACGGGCGAGAAGTGCTATGATAGGCACCGAGCAAAAAAGAAAACCGAAGTCCGAAATGGAACCTGAACTTCGAAAGAGGAAAGGAATCCCCGATGGACACCGCCAGAATGTCCGGCTATGACGAGCGTCTGAACCGCTATCTCCGGCTAAATGCTTTCCCGGTGGCGGTCCGGTTTTTCAAAAGCTGGGACGAGGTGCCCCCGCGAACAAAGCGCCCCTCGCAGGACATGGGCAACCGCTTCACGACCTGCCAGGCGATCTCCCTGGCCCGCCGCTACGGGTGGGCGATGGCACTTGGCCGGGAGGACAGCAGCTGCGTCCTCGGCGCAATGGCGCTCGGCCTTGAAAAGCGCCTCGATCACTACTCCGAGGGAAATCTCTGCATCGACCTTTACACCGAAAATCTGGAAGCCGGCCGCGTGAGCGAGGAGAGCGTCCCCCGACTGCCCGAGGGGGAATACCTCGGCGTCCTCGCCGCGCCGCTGAACCGCGCGGCCTTCGAGCCGCACTCCGTCATCATCTACGGCAACGGCGCGCAGGTCATGCGTCTCGGTCAGGCCTGGCTCTGGAAACGAGGCGGAACGATCTCGAGCGAGTTCCGGGGGCGGGTGGACTGCTCCGACATCGCCATCGCTCCCTACACCACGGGCGAGCCGCAGATGATC
>CAMYJL010000494.1 GCA_947258645.1 uncultured Nitrospinota bacterium | reverse complement strand
CAGAGGATCGGCGATGAGCGAGGCGGCGGAGACGGCGAGACGAAACAAGGCGTTCGAGACCCTCGGGCTCCCCCCCGGCGCGGGCCGCGACCGGATTCGCCGCGCCTTCCGGCGCCTCGCCCTCGCCTGCCACCCCGATCGCCACGGCGGCTCGCCCGAGATGGCCCGCGAATTTCAAAAGATCGCCCGGGCCCACCGGATCGCCATCGAATTCGCCATCGGATTCGTCGGCGAGACGGCCCCCGACGCCGCCGAACCCGACGCCGCCGAACACGACACCACCCGCTTTGCCCCTCCCCCGGGGCATCTCACCGCCTCCCCGCCGGCCCCCATCCCGGTCCGCCCGCTGGAATACCGGCTCCGGCTGGATTTCACGCAGGCGGCCCTCGGCGGGGAGGTCTCCCTCCGCTATTCGAGACGGACCGCCTGCCCCGCCTGCCGGGATGAAATATCTAACCCCTGCACCCGATGTGCGGGCGCGGGTCATGCGAGAGAGACCGCCGTCCTCGGGGTCCATATCCCCGCCGGGGTGGCGGAGGGCGAGATCCTCCGCCTCCGGGGCGCGGGCGATGCGGGTCCCGAGGGCGCTCCGGCGGGCGATCTGCACATCCGCATCTCGACGCGCGGCCACCCGGCCTTCCGGCGCCGGGGCCTCGACATCCACAGCGAAGTGAAACTCCCGGAACACCGCCTCGAAGACGGCGGCCCCGTCCGCGTCCCGACGGTCCAGGGCGCGCGGCGGATCACCATCCCGCCCGGAACAGCGCCGGGGGCCACCTTCCGTCTGCGCGGAATGGGCGTCCGGCGCGATGACGGAGAAAGGGGCGATCACATCGTCCGGATCGGCGAGCTCAAGCCCGAAGACTATGAACCACCCAAACGGCCCGCCGGATCGAAATCACGGGCAACGGCGGTTCGGCAACAGATTCGGTAGCGGAAGGGGAGATCCATGAACATCGGCGCAACGATTCACGACATACCGGTTCCGATCCAGCCCGAGGCGGACGCCTCCGCCTCCAACCGGCGCGGCCGGGCGGGCCATCGCCGCGTCATCGACCTCGAGCCCATCGCGCCCGCGGGGGCAAAGACCGCCGATCAGGAAGAAGTCCCCGCCGATCCCGTGGACGATCACCGGGGCCGGATCATCAATTTAAGGGTGTGAGGGTATTGATTCCCATCCCCCCGCTCAATTTGGCGGCACCCGATCCGTTTATTTGGTACCTTCCTCTTTTATTACTATGGCCACGGGGGGGTTGATAAATTTTACCTTACCATTTGCCCCGTCTTGCGTATTGTACCACTCAAGGGAAGCGAGGAGATTCGGGTCAGGCTTCTCTTCGAATTCGAGCAAGGTGATGACCTGAACGCGGTCGAACCCGTCCGGAACAAGCCCATCGCCGCTCTGGCTCACGATGATCCAATTGGGGGGCTCCACGACAAAGGTGACTTCGGAGAGAACTTCCCCGTCCAGCTTCAGGAAAGCCACCCGGCCCTTGAGGGGCCTTTTCATGAACAAGGCGCTCAACGTGATCTGGATCGTTTCATCTTCGGTGATTCCCACCGGAGAAATGGCTTTCCTTTCCTTCGGAGTTCCCTTTTTCGCGGCAAATGCGGGTGATTTGCCCAGCTGAGGGATGACGGGCCCTGTCCAGGCCCATGCCGTGACGAGAACGGCGAGCGTAAACACGGAGACAACCCACTTGCGCTTCGAATTCAAGGTGCTCATGGCAGACCCCTCTCCGGGAGCGCCCCTTTGCCTGTCAGGCGCGGGCGCTCCCGCGACGCAATCGAGACATCGGATTGCAGCTTCAAAACGTAAACTGGCGGCTTGGCAGGAAGGATAACAAACCGGCATTTCCCATTTGGTTCCTCAGGCAGGGTGATGCGGGTGAAAAGCGGCCTCTCGACGCTCTGGGTTTACACCCACGCACCCAGCAGATCGGATCAAATTGCATCTTTCCGGTAATCATTAGTCCACTATCAGATAAATACAACCCCTTTCCCGCATTCTGGGCGCTGCCCTCTTTGCAGGAACAAACCACAAATCCCCCCACCAACCCTTCCCCCCCACTCATCGCCAGAAAA
>CAMYJL010000493.1 GCA_947258645.1 uncultured Nitrospinota bacterium | reverse complement strand
GGCATCACCATGCGTCACCATAATGAGTTAAACAATGGTTTTCCAGGTTTCACCTGAGGAGTTTCCGCCCGTGTATTTGACTCCCATGTGCATGGAATTCCAGCACTGGCAACGATTCAGCCAGTCATGCCCATCCCCTGAAAACTTGAATTGTGCCCTTTCGCTCCTTTTTAAGTGGGATGCTTGAAGGTTATGGCCTCTATGCAATCTGAGATGCAATTCAGCCATCCAATAGATGAGGTGCTCCAGATTTCACTTTTGGGTAGCTGGAAAATTCAGGAGAAATTACCTCCGGTTGCGGATATTCAAAAGGAGCTCGAAGGGGGATCTATTCAGCGGGTCACTTTTAACACCGAGGGCATCACGGATTGGGACACGGGTCTGCTGACGTTCTTGCGTGGTCTCCTGGATCGGTGTGAGAAGAGTAATGTCGAGGCGGATTTTTCAGGTCTTCCTGAGGGCGCTCAAAAGCTATTGCGCTTGGCATCTGCTGTACCTGAAAGAAAAGGTGCTCGAAGAGAATTCGTACGCGACTCGTTCCTTACCCAGGTTGGCAACGCCACTATCGACCTCGTCAAATCGTCGGGCGAGATGTTGGGTTTCCTTGGCGAAGCTTTCCGGGTTTTCCTCTTGTTCCTCCGCGGCAAGGCTCGTTATCGCCGATCCGACCTCGTTCAAATCATCCAGGATTGCGGAGCGGACGCTCTCCCCATCGTCACTTTGATTAGCGTCCTCGTGGGCTTGATTCTCGCTTTCGTGGGCGCCGTCCAGCTCAAACAATTTGGCGCTCAAATTTACGTCGCCGATCTCGTTGGAATTGCCATGGTGCGCGAAATGGGAGCCATCATGACAGGCATCATCATGGCGGGACGCACGGGTGCCGCGTTCGCGGCTCAGCTCGGCACGATGCAGGTAAACGAGGAGATAGACGCCCTGTCCACATTTGGGTTCTCCCCCATGGAATTTTTGGTGTGGCCGCGCATGCTCGCATTGGCGCTGATGATGCCGCTTCTTTGTGTGTACGCCGATCTCATGGGAATTCTGGGCGGGTTGCTCATCGGTGTGGGAATGCTCGATATCTCATTGATTCAGTATTTCAACCAGACGCGAGATGCGATATCGCTGACGAATTTTTCCATTGGGATCATCAAGGGGTCTGTTTTCGGGGTCCTGGTGGCCTTTTCGGGATGCCTCCGGGGGATGGAGTGCGGGCGGAGCGCGTCTGCCGTGGGTTTTGCGGCCACATCGGCCGTGGTCACCGGTATCGTTCTGATCATCGTCTCCGATGCGATCTTCGCGGTCATTTTAGAAGCGCTTGGGGTTTGACTTTCATGGACCAGAATTCGATGACGCAGCCGGATGTCCATATCGATATAAGAGATCTCACCATGGCGTATGGGGATTTCGTCATTCAACGGGACCTGAACTTTGTGGTCAACCGGGGCGATGTCTTCATCATCATGGGAGGAAGTGGTTGCGGGAAGAGCACCCTTCTTCGGCATATGATTGGCCTCAAGTCTCCCGCCAAGGGAGATGTTTTTTATAACGGGGAGAGCTTCTGGAGTATTGAGCCCGAAGAACGGGAACTCATGACCCGAAAGTTCGGGGTGTTGTATCAATCCGGCGCGCTTTGGAGCTCGATGACCCTGGCCGAGAACATTACGCTTCCCCTGGGCGAGTATACCGATTTGACTCCCAGCCAAATGCGAGAAGTCGCATCGCTCAAATTGGCGCTGGTCGGCCTTACGGGATTTGAGGACTATTACCCCTCAGAGATCAGTGGGGGCATGCAAAAGCGCGCCGGCCTCGCCCGGGCGATGGCCATGGACCCGGAGATCCTTTTTTTCGATGAACCCTCGGCGGGCCTGGATCCGATCAGTTCCCGCCTGCTGGATGATTTGATCCTGGAGCTTCGAGAAAGTCTCGGCACGACCGTGGTTATCGTCACCCATGAACTGGCGAGTATCTTCGCCGTTGCGAACAATTCGGTATTCCTCGATCCGGATACCAAAACCATGATAGCCCAAGGTGACCCGAATGTACTTTTAGAGAAGGCGGAGAACCCCAAGGTGCGCCAGTTTTTGACG
>CAMYJL010000492.1 GCA_947258645.1 uncultured Nitrospinota bacterium | reverse complement strand
GGCGGGGCCTCCGTTTCCGGTTCGATCGATCCCGCGAGTACGGCCTTCCCCATGCCCGCAGTTGACACGAGCGCGGCGGCGGCCAGCAACGACAACAATACGGTTGGCACTTCCAGCCAGGGGAACATTCCCCTCAAGGCATCCGATCGCAATTTTTCTATCTCTGGTGGTGATACGATTACCCTGGACAGCGGCACCTACTATTTCCACAATGTGGATCTTTCGGGTGGGGCCACCGTGAACATTAACCCCTCCAGTGGGCCCGTCATCATCTACGTGACGGGCAACCTGAGCGTTTCCGGCGATGGGAAATTCATGAACCAGAGCGGGATTCCTGCTAATCTCCAAATCCTTTCCACGGGAAATCAACTCGATTTTTTCTCGACCGAATTCCATGGCGTGATCATTGGGCCCAATGCCCACTTCGTCGCTGGAGACGCTTCTTCCGTCTTCGGAGCGGTGATGGCGCTGGATGTGGATATGTCCGGGGATGCCGCCCTCCATTACGACAAGGCTTTGGAGACTACGAACCTGCTCCCCGCCACCACCTCCCAGCCTTTCCTCGGGGGGTAATTGAGGGGGGAGGGGCTGGTCGTTTCCAGTCCGAAAGAACCCCCGGAGACGGAGATGTGGCGCGCTTCACATGTTTCGGAGTGGCCGTTTCACACAGTTGGAGGCTAAAAACTGTAGCTTTCCGCCGGGTGGCCGTAAATTGATAACAGGGGGGTGGTTCTGGCCCGGCGGCGGGAAGTGGAAGGCCCCGGAGAAGAGAAAAGAAGGGAAGAAGGAAGGAGAACCGAGATGAAAGAGATGAAAAAGATATGCGAGAACCAGAGAAAATTCGAGCGCTTTTCGCTGCCCGTTGCGCTCAGCATCCCGGCGCTTTCGGACCTTCCCCTGATACCCGAAGACGTCAGCGCGGGCGGGGTCATGGTCATCGTTTCCCGAAAGCCCGAGGCGGATCGTCTCCTGGAATGCACGATGCAAATCAGCGGCGGCGCCGCATTCAATTGCCAGGCACGGATCGCCTGGGAACGCGACAACGGTACCGACCCCTCAAGCTGGTCGGTCGGCCTGACGTTCGAGCTTTCAGAACAGGAGCAGCGAAAGCTCGATGACCATGTTCGCGACCTCGTTTCCGAATACTGGGGCGAGCAGTCGGTGCCCGATTCTCCCGAGTCCTATATTCGCTAGGGCGGCGATTCGCCGGGGCGGGAAAAGCGGTTGAGAAGGGATTGAAGAGGGCGAGAAGATGGCGCTGAGATGTTGTCATTGCGACGAGATTCAGATGGATAATGAAGAGTCGTTCGAGCTCTGCTCCTCGGAAACTTTTATCGAGAGCAAGGGGCGAGTTTACAGCCGAACGATGGTGGCCAGCGGGTTGTGTCCGGATTGCTTTGGCCGCATGGCTCGCGTTGCGCTCGAGATTGACGAGGCGGTTTCCGCCGCCTGACGGAAATGGGGCGGCGGTTTTTATTCTGCGGACGCGCCTTCGAGGGGCTGCGCAATGCCCCGGGCGGGTCCGCTTTTTTGTCCCTCTTCCGGCTTTTCGCTATATGGCCTGGCTCCTTCCCCCGTCCACTGGAACAATCGACCCCGTCATGTAGGAAGCCGCGTCCGAACTGAGGAAGGCGGCGAGGTGAGCCGCTTCCCTGGGATCGCCGAAGCGGCCCGTCGGATTCTGGCCGGCCCGCATTTTTCCCGCTTCTTCCTCCGAAACCCCCGCCAGCCGCGCGAATGTTTTGAGTCCTCGCCGCAAGGTGGGCGTGTCGAACTGCCCGAGGAGCACGGCGTTCACCCGAATCCCCTTCGGCGCCATCAGGCGCGCGAGGGATTTGGTCATGCCGAGAAGGCCGCTCCCCACGGTGCCCGCCATGACGTTTTCCGCGATGGGCTCTTTATGAATCACGGCGGCCATCATGACCACCGCGCCGCGGCCGCGCTTTTCCATTCGCTCCAGCGTCTTCTGTGTCAGATAGAGCGGGCCGATGATGCGGCTCCGGATGACGCCGAGCCAATGGTCCGGGCCGGTGTCGAAAAAAGCGCCCGGATGGCTGGTGCCCGCGTTGTTGATCAGGATGTCCACCGG
>CAMYJL010000491.1:770-2861 GCA_947258645.1 uncultured Nitrospinota bacterium | reverse complement strand
CATCAAAATACAAAAGACTCGTTTTCCCGGCTGGGCGAAGATGCAGAATTTTTCCATCTCCGTGGAAGAAATCCGCTCCGCAAATTTCGCTTGGTAGTGGAGAAAAATAATTTCCTTTGTCTTGTTCGGTATGAATAATCTGAGTTTTTTCATCGGATAGAACTTTGTTGTAATTTCTGAAACCTCTTTGTAAACGTAATTCTCTGTATCGGTTAAATGTCGCCGGTGAAGGATTATTGATCATCCGAGTTCCCTAGGAACTTGGATAGTTTGCCAGGGCAACTAAGGGGAGTTATTGGTCATGGAGATTTCTCGTAAAGTTTTGATTGTTGGAATTGGTTTTTTGATTGCCTCAAATATTTTTTTTGCAATAAGAAGAGTGGAAAATAAGATCTTAGATCCTGTAGATATCGAAAATAATAGTTACAGCATTGATGCTAAACAGCGCATCGTCATTTCGGTAAAAAAAAACGGTAATACAATTGTCTGCGCCGAACCCAGCCCGGACGCTTTGGCTTCGATTGCCCAGGCGGGATCCAGCGAGACAAAAATTTAGACAAGGGAAGTTTCGGTGGAAAATCGGCCTCATCAGAAACCGTGTCCACCATTGGTGCGCGAACGGCAGTCGTCCAGCTTATGCGCGATAAGCTTTATCGTGCATGTGAAGCTTATTTGAATGGGATGATAGACGAATTCGGCTACGGCCTAATCTTGGCCGGCGTTGACGAATCGATGGTCACCCTGATCGGAATCGAGGGGCTGACGGGTATGCATCGGGCGGCGCAGGTCGCCTTGGGGGGAGAGACGAAGACCAAATCCACTTCGACAATCGAGTCGGTCACCGAAAGGAAAGTCGACGCCTCGTCCGCCGACGTCATCTCGAAGGCGGTGACCCGGATCACCGGTAAGGACCCCGCGGGTACTTCCATTGTGGGCGCGTGCCTCATGTGGTTGTCCAATCATCGGGCCAAAAACGAGGATATGAAGACTTTGTGCACCGACATGGTCCGCACGAGTATGAGACTCCCGCCCGTATCAGGACAGGCCCTTCTGAAACAAATGGCACTGAAAGCGGCCATCGAGCGGGCAGCGAAGTGCCAGGAGGAAATCATGAAGGCAAAGAAGGGGGAGTTTGACAAAGAAAAGGCGGCGTACTGCAAGAAACTTGACGATGAAGCGAAAAAGCTTTGATGTCCCAATTTTGACGGGTTTATTTTTAGGATAACAAAAACCCCCGCCCGGTTCGCCGGACGGGGGTTTTTAATCTTGTCATTCTGAACGAAGTGAAGAATCTCCTTGTTCACTCATAAAAGCAGATTCTTCGGCTCCGGCAAGCCGGGTCTCAGAATGACAGGTCTCTTACGCCTCTTCCTTCACGTAAATCTCGCCCCCGCCCTGCTTAAACTCCTCGGATTTTTCCTGCATGCCGGAGGCGAGGGCTTCCTGCTCGTCCATCTCAAGCTTGGCGGCGTAGTCGCGCACGTCCTGGGTGATCTTCATCGAGCAGAACTTGGGCCCGCACATGGAGCAGAAGTGCGCGACCTTGGCGCCGTCGGCGGGGAGGGTCTCGTCGTGATACTCGAGCGCGGTCTCGGGGTCGAGCGAGAGGTTGAACTGATCCTCCCAGCGGAACTCGAAGCGTGCCTTGCTGAGTGCATCGTCCCGCTCCTGCGCGCCGGGGTGGCCCTTGGCGAGGTCGGCGGCGTGGGCGGCGATCTTGTAGGTGATGACGCCTTCTTTTACGTCCTCCTTGTTGGGGAGGCCGAGGTGCTCCTTGGGGGTGACGTAGCAGAGCATGGCGGTCCCGAACCAGCCGATCATGGCGGCGCCGATGCCGCTCGTGATGTGGTCGTAGCCGGGGGCGATGTCGGTCGTCAGGGGGCCCAGGGTGTAGAAGGGCGCCTCGTGGCAGATCGCGAGCTGCTTGTCCATGTTTTCCTTGATGAGGTGCATGGGCACGTGGCCGGGGCCCTCGATCATGACCTGGCAGTCGTGCTCCCACGCTTTCAGCGTCAATTCGCCCAGCGTCTCGAGCTCGGCGAACTGGGACTCGTCGTTCGCGTCGGCGATGGCGCCGGGGCGCAGGCCGTC
>CAMYJL010000491.1:0-764 GCA_947258645.1 uncultured Nitrospinota bacterium | reverse complement strand
GCGAGGCACCACTTGGCCATGATCGAGCCGCCGCGCGAGACGATGCCGGTCATGCGCTTGGCCGTCATGGGCACGTAGCGCAGGAGGACGCCGGCGTGAATCGTGAAGTAGTCCACGCCCTGCTCGGCCTGCTCGATCAGGGTGTCGCGGTAGACCTCCCAGGTGAGGTCTTCGGCCACGCCGTCCACCTTCTCGAGCGCCTGATAGATGGGCACGGTGCCGATGGGGACGGGGGAGTTGCGGATGATCCACTCGCGGGTCTCGTGGATGTTTTTGCCGGTGGAAAGGTCCATCACCGTGTCGGCGCCCCACTTCGTGGACCAGCTCATCTTCTCGACTTCTTCCTCGATGCTGCTGCCGATGGCGCTGTTGCCGATGTTGGCGTTGATCTTCACGAGGAAGCCGCGCCCGATGATCATCGGCTCGCTCTCGGGGTGGTTGATGTTGGCCGGGATGATGGCCCGCCCCCGGGCGACCTCGTCGCGCACGAACTCGGGCGTCATGTTCTCGCGGATGGCGATGAACTCCATCTCGGGCGTGACCTCGCCCTTTTTGGCGTAGTGCATCTGGGTGACGTTGCCGCGCCCGCGCAGGACTTTGCGCGGCGGGGGCATCGGGATGTCCGGATCGCTGTGGCCGGGTACGGGCTTGTAGGAGGGCGCGATCTCGTCGTACGCACCTCGCGCGTGGATCCACCCCTCGCGAAGGGGAGGGATGCCCTGCCGCACTTCCTCTCCCTCGGGGCCGCTCGTGTCGTAGACGCG
>CAMYJL010000490.1 GCA_947258645.1 uncultured Nitrospinota bacterium | reverse complement strand
CCCACCGGGTTGGCGATGCCTTGCCCCGCTATATCCGGCGCGGAACCGTGCACCGGTTCAAACAGCGACGGGTGCTCGCGTTCGGGATTGATGTTGCCCGCAGGCGCGATCCCGATGGTGCCGGTGCAGGCCGGGCCGAGATCGGAGAGAATGTCGCCGAACAGGTTGGACGCCACCACCACGTCGAACAGATCGGGGCTCAGCACGAAGCGGGCCGCCAGAATATCGATGTGATACTGGTCCCACGCGACGTCCGGATAGTTCTCCGCCATCGCCTTCACCCGCTCGTCCCAGTAGGGCATGGTGATCGCGATGCCGTTCGATTTGGTCGCCGAGGTGAGATGTTTTTTCTCGCGGCCCTGCGCGATCTCGAAAGCGTATTTCAGTACCCGGTCGACGCCGTGGCGCGTCATCACCGTTTCCTGCACCACGAATTCCCGGTCCGTGCCTTCGAACATGCGCCCGCCGATGGCGGAATATTCGCCTTCGGTATTTTCGCGGACGACCAGAAAATCGATATCGCCGGGGGTGCGCCCGGCGAGCGGCGCGGGGACACCCGGCATCAGCCGCACGGGGCGCAAATTCACATACTGGTCGAATTCGCGGCGGAACTGGATCAGCGAGCCCCAGAGCGAAATGTGATCCGGCACCGTGTCGGGCCAGCCGACCGCGCCGAAGAAGATCGCGTCGTGATCCTCGATCTGTTCCTTCCAGTCCTCCGGCATCATGCGCTCGTGCTTCGCGTAATAGTCGCAGGAGGCGAAATCGAATTCGTCAAAGCGGAGATCGAGATCGAATCTTTTCGCTGCCGCCTCGAGCACGCGGACCCCTTCGGGCACGACTTCCTTGCCGATCCCGTCTCCGGGGATCACGGCGATGCGGTGGGCGTTTGTTTTCCCGGACATGGGTGCGAGCTCCTTTTGAGAAATGTTTCCCTCTTTTTACGTCCGGCTATGGGCAACGGCGAGCGGGAAGTCAAATCGTGTGGCCATCCGCGCTCTTGCGCACCCGTGACGCCCGGCGCGGGCGGGCGTAGACTGCGGGCATGGCGAAACCGCCGGCACAGATCCACATTTTCCAGGATGCCGTCATCTGCGGCATGCTCGGCGGCGCGGTCGCCTTTGCGCTCGGCGCGCCCTTCATCCTGTGGGCGATGCTGTGCGCAATCGCGGGCCCGCTCGCCATATTCGCCGCCACGCTTCTCCTCGACGCGCTTCCCCTTGAGCTTCCCTACCGCGAAAGCGGGACGTACGAATTCGCGCTGTTTGCGCTTTGCGTCGCCATCGCGGTGCTGGTGTGGAGGATGGCGGGATGAGGGGAACATCTTTCCTTTTTTCATCAATTCCCCATCCCCTTTCATCATCTCGGACAAGGAACAGCCCGTTCTGATCTTCATTGCCGGGTCCCATTTCGTCATCCCATTTCTCTGCCTCTCGTTTCATCGTCATTCCCGCGCAGGCGGGAACCTGTTGCAGCAAGAGCAACGCACGAAAAATCAGGCCGACAATCACATTTGGACCCCCGCCTTCGCGCGGGTGACGGAGAGAGGGCACGGTGAAATATCCCGCCGGCTGCCGCCGCGAGGCGTTGCTACAATCAAGGGCTGCGGGGCGCCGAAACGCTACCGTGCCGTAACTTTCGAGGCAGCCTTCCAGCGCCCCGCGGCGGCGTCATTTCGCACTCCGCCCGAGTCTTCGGAAGGGGGCAAGAAGCCCCCAGCCTAAGCTTCATCGCGCTCGGGTCGTCCCCGAGGGTCGGGCCGGACACGCCTGGGCAGGGGGAGCCGTTACGTCCCGGCGAGGAGACAAACCGGTTTTTGTAGTCCCGGTCGCGCCCGGAAGAGCGCTCCTCGCCGCTTCCTGCTGCAAGCGCCGCACCCCTTCCACCCTGCCGGACGGTCCGGACGAGTCCCTCAAGATGGGAAGGGATGGGGGGAGTGTAAGGGAGGTTTTATGAGCGGGGATAAGTTTGGAACAGATTTCAGCCGCACACCGCCACCTCTTCCCCGACGATTTCGGCGATGTCCCGGCAGTCTTCTTCGGAAAACGTCAGCGGCACCCGCATGTCGCAGGTCGTCGACAGGATGCGCAGCGTCT
>CAMYJL010000489.1 GCA_947258645.1 uncultured Nitrospinota bacterium | reverse complement strand
CTGACATATCCGATGTCGTCCCGGAGCATGCGACTGCGGACGCTCTTGATCCGGATAATTTCGCGCGTGATGGTGACTTTCAGGAGCTTGGGCTCGCCCTTCCTCCTGACAGTGATGGTCACTTTCGAGCCCGGTTTCCCCCGGAGCAACCGGACCACTTCGACGATGCTCAGGTCTTTGGTGCTCTTGTCCTCGACTTCGAGAATCTGGTCACCGGGCTTCATTCCCTCCCGATAGGCGGGCGTATCCTCGATGGGTGTCACTACGGTGAGAATACCTTTGCGAATCGTGATCTCGATTCCGAGACCTCCGAAGCGCCCGCTGGTCTCAACGTGCATCTCCCGATAGGATTCGGGAGACAAATAGCTCGTATGCGGGTCGAGGGTGCGGAGCATGCCATTGATCGCGCCCCGGATGAGCTTCTTTCCCTCCACTTGATTGACGTAATTGGCCTCTATCAGACTCAGCACCTCGGTGAAGGTACGAAGCTGAGGATAGGTGGAGTTTTCCTTGGCAGAAGTGTTTCCAAGCGGATTAATGGCCAATCCGATGGCCAATCCTCCAGCGGCAGCCGCCCAAAGCAGCCAACCGTTCCAACGTTTTTTAGCCGGCATATCGTCCTCTCCTGAAACGCGGCGAACTGAAAATGAATATTCTCATTATTTTCAACGGCGGGGCAAAAGCCACCGAAGCGGTTCCATCGGTATCGATCCTCTCCGAATCTCAAAATACAGCGCGGAACCGCCCAAGGCTCCGGTCGTTCCCACGCGTGCAATGATCTGTTTGGGCGCCACCTTACTCCCCATATCCACGAACACCTCTCCGGCGCCCCCGTACACCGTATAAATTCCTCCTCCGTGGCGCAGGATCAAGAGCCGGCCATATCCCCGGACCCAATCCAAGTATACAACCTCACCCGGCGCCACCGGCCGGACCGGCGCACCCCGGGGGGCACGGATTCGAATGCCCCGGCTTCCCCTTTTTCTGTCCGCAGATAAGGGAGCCCCCGCCACCGGCCAAGGGAGACGGCCCTCCATGCGGTCAATCTGCGCCGCCTCCCGGTCGAACTGCGTATCCTTGGCCTTCAGCAGGGAGGCAATGGTGTCTCGCATTGCATCGCGGGCTTCTTCCAGCTCCCGCATCAACCGCGCCCGCCTGGCCTTGTTCTTCTCCAATCGGGCCAGCTCGCGGGTGCGGCGCCCATAATACACCACCACCCGGCGTTTCGCCTTCGACCGACCGGCCTGGATCGCCGCCTGACGCTTCACCTCGATCGAGGCCGCTTCATCCAGGCGATTCAGCCTCTCCTCCGTCCGGCGAAACTGATCGAGGAGCTGCTCGTCGTGGCGGGCCATGCGGGTCACCATGGACCACCTATCCATCATATCCCAAACTGACTCCGACATCACCAGAAGACGCACGTTTCCCACTGCCCCTCCCATATACAAGGCGCGGAGCCGCCGATGCAGGATATTTTTCCGTCCATTCTGCAATTCCCGAACCTGGTCGATTTTCGCCCGGATTTCCGCTTGGCGCATTTTCGAGCGCCTCAATTTCTGCCCCAGTAAGCGAAGCCGTTGGTCCTCCAGCGCCAGCCGGGCAGAGAGCCGATCGAGCCGGGCGAGGATCGAATTCCTTCGAAGATCGCTTTTGGCCTCTCGATCCCGCTCACGCGCGAGTTTCGCTTCGATTCGCCGAAGACGCTTCTCTTCTGTCCGGATTTCGCTTTCGACCCGTTTGAGCGAGTTATCGCCCCGCCCCAAAAGAGGAACCGAAGCGGCAAGGGCTCCCACGGACGATGAGACAAGCAAAACGGCAAACAGGCACATCCCGGCCATCAGGCGAACAGCGCTCATCCTAATCCCTCTGCTCCCGCAGGTAACGGCCGACCGTGATCGAACTTCCCACCAAACCGAGAAGGGATCCCACGCCAATGAGAAAAATTCCCAGCGACCATCCTCCCGGCTGGACCAGAATATTCCCCGCCGAATAGCTCGCCAGAGCGGGCTGGAAAACACCGTGATAAACGGACCACAATACGACATACGCGAAACATCCCCCGAACGCACCGCAGAGAACTCCCTCTGTCACATAAGGCGTTTTGA
>CAMYJL010000488.1 GCA_947258645.1 uncultured Nitrospinota bacterium | reverse complement strand
CATGCAGTGAGTACTCGAATGGCCCTGGCAAGACGAGGTCGCTCTCGAAATGCTCCCCGGGTCGCCGCCGGCGTTTCCGTAACCCTGAAGGAAAAGAGCCGTGTTCTTTCTCTTTCCTTTCTGGAAAGCCTTACGGGTCTTTTTCCAGAGCGGGTAGGGCATCGTGCGGCAAACCGTGTCGATCTTGACCCGCTTGAGAAAACCCGCGATGGCCTCACAGGATTTCACATCGCCCGGATACCTGCCGATGGTCGCGTACAGTGTTGCCTTAAAGCCCTTCTCGTAGCCGGCCTCCTTCATCAAGGCTTTCGCCTTGGCGATGTCGAAGCCGTACCATTTGTTATTGTCTGGATTGTGACCTGCAAAGTTCCAGGGATGGTAGAGCGAACCCCATAGCTTGGCTTTTCCGCCCAAAAAGGTGGTCCGGAGCAGGTCGGCATCGATTGCGTAGTTGGCCGCCAGGCGAACCTTTTGATTCGCAAACGGGCCACCATGCCGAGTAACAAAATTCACGAACATCATGCGGACGGCCGGAACATCGGCCACGGCCAATCCTTTATTCTTCTCAATCTGGGGAATGAACTGGGGCTGAATCCCCATGACCATGTCCACTTCGCCTTTGATGAGAGCCTTCACGCGGGTGGTCGGCTCCTTGATGCCGCGCAGGACGATCGTCTGAGCCCGGTTGGGATAATTGGCGTTGCCCCACCATTTGGGATTCGCCTCGAAAACCATCTTCCGGCCTTTGGCCCACTCTTTCAGAATATAGGGACCGGACCCGAAGGTCTTTCTTGAGATGACAGCCCAATCCACCCCCTTTGCCTTGAGGGACATGATGTGACCGAAACGCCCGAGGCGGTTCAAGAGACCGTTGTCGGGGACCTTGCTGTGGTAAATGAACCTGTAATCGTCGACGATCTCGATTCGATCGAAAGCCTTGAAGAAGACGCGCTGCTTGCTTCTTTTGTCCATGATGCGTGTAAACGAAAATTTCACGTTCTTCGCGGTGAGGGGAGAGCCGTCCACAAACTTCACGTCTTTCCTGAGCCAAAACTCAACTTTTTTCGGGCTGTGTATCTTCCATTTCGTGGCGAGCCAGGGAATTCGTTCGCAGCGTAAGCACCCGGGACGGAAAACGCCCCCAGGAGAAGAACCAGCAGAAGCAATATCCATTTTCGCATGGGGAAGCACCTCCCTGCGGGTGAACTCCCGGCGTCAACCCAACTCCTCCCTCGGAGAAGGGTTCAGCCCGGCCAATGAAAACCAATTTCCCCGCTCGCGATTTGACAAGCGGAAATCTATTCGGATTAAAATGGTGTTATACTCATTATATTCGAAAAGAAAATTTAACCACAAGGGTGCTTCCCGTTTCATTCCAGGGAGCTGATGATAACCCGGAACTGTCTTGGGGTGAAATTAGGAGTGGGCTGTTCCATCAATGAGAACGCTGGAGCATTAGTGACTTAAAGGTCCCATTATGCGTGCCTATGTCATTCGCCGAATCCTTCAGAGCTTCATCGTCCTGAACGTGGTTCTTCTCGTTGTCTTCTTGATGCTCCACCTCACGGGCGATCCGGCCGAGGTTCTCATGCCCGAGGATTCCACCCTCGAAGATATCGAAGCGTTCCGAAAAGTGATGGGTTTCGATCAACCCCTCCATATCCAGTACTATCGTTTTCTGTTTGGTTTCGGGAAAAGCAATGGCGTCCTGTTCGCCGACTTTGGATACTCTTATCGCCACGAACTCCCCGCTTTGGGGCTCGTTCTCGAACACTTTCCAGCGACTATCGATCTGGCCCTGGCCGCGGTGTTGATTTCGATTGTTGTGGCATTACCGGCCGGGATTCTATCGGCCACCTTCCGAAATTCCTGGATCGACTATTTGAGTTCGGTGGGCTCGATGTTCGGACAATCGATGCCGAATTTCTGGCTGGGCCTCATGTTCATTCTGGTTTTCTCGGTGGCGCTCGATATCCTGCCTACCTCGGGCTACGAAGGATTTGAGTACATTATCCTCCCTGCACTGACAGCTGGGTTGTACCAAACAGCCCGAATCACACGCCTGGTGCGCTCGGGAATGCTCGATGTACTGGGGAGTGACTACATCCAGACCGCACGTTCCAAGGGGATCGTCGAATGGCAGGTGGTGGTTCGCCACGCGTTAAAAAACGCCTCCATCCCCGTTGTGACACTCATCGGCCTCGAGTTGGGCGTCCTGCTCGGCGGGACCGTGGTGACCGAGACCGTCTTCGCATGGCCGGGTGTTGGTTTTCTTGTCGTGGACGCCATCAATAACCAGGACTATCCAGTTGTTCAGGCCGCAGTGACACTGCTCGCCGTGATTTTCGTCGGAATCAATCTGTTCGTCGACATTCTCTATGCATGGCTCGACCCGCGAATCGCATACAGCTAGCGGAAGGAATGGGAAATGGTACAAGAGAAATCATTGCCAATGAACATGCCAAAGGGTGCGGAGGAAGCAGAAGAACCCCGCGGACCCACCAACCTTCAATTGGCCCTTCGCGATTTAAGGCGGCGCCCGCCCGCGATCTTTGGATTGATATGTGTTTTTATCGTTATTATTTGGGCCTTCTTTCCATGGGCCTTCGCTCCGCTGGACCCGTTCGAGCAAAATCTGAGAATCTTTCTGAAACCCCCGGGATTCACCGACCCTGCAGGGAACATTTACTGGCTCGGCACGGACCAGCAGGGCCGCGACGTTCTGAGCCGGGTGATCTGGGGAGCGCGTGTCTCGCTCATCGTGGGCTTCGCGGCAGTCGTTGTGAGCGGGTTCATCGGTATAACGCTGGGAATGGTGGCAGGCTACTTCGGGGGGATCATAGACGCGGTCATCAGCCGTATCATCGACTCTGCCCTGTCGATTCCCTTCATCCTCCTCGCGATGAGCATTGTCGCCATATTGGGTCCGAGCCTTCAGAACGTGATCTTCGCCATCGCCATCAGAACCTGGATCGTCTATGCGCGCGTGATTCGAGGAACCGTGCTTTCCGTGAAAGAGTTCGAATACATCGCCGGGGCGGAATCCGTCGGCTGCCAAACCCTCCGAATTATGGTCCGACACATTCTTCCTAACGTCCTCTCACCGGCAATTGTCATCGCCACGCTCTATCTGGGCCGCATGATCATCATCGAGGCCGCCCTGTCCTTCCTGGGGGTCGGCGTTCCACCTCCGACGCCTACCTGGGGGGGGATGCTCTCCCACGGA
>CAMYJL010000487.1 GCA_947258645.1 uncultured Nitrospinota bacterium | reverse complement strand
AGTCGTCTGGAGATTCCACCCAATCGTCTTGAAGAGATCAATGCAATCCTGCTTAACCCAGAATCGCAAGTTGTTAATGATTTTCTGGAGGTTGTTGCCAAGTATGGGACCCCGGAGGAGATAAACCAAAAAGCCAGGGCGGCCCGGACAAACAAAAAACTGGACAAGGCAAAAATTCGGATCGCCGAGACCAAAGTGGCATCCGATCTCAACGATCTGGCGCGCCTCCATCAGCGGCTCGGCGAGCCGGAAAACGCCCTGAAACGGCTGGGAGAGTTGCTCGCGATCGATCTGCGGCTGGGCCGCGAACAGGGCGCCGCCATCACCCACAATAATATCGGCCGGATATTTTTAGCGATGGACAATCTGGAAAAAGCGAGGCGCCACTATCTCCTCGCCATGGCCCTGTTCAAAAAAAACAAAGATGAAAAACGGGCCGAAGCCGTCCGCAGGAACCTGCAATTCCTCGAAGCGATCAGAAGGCGCCGCAACCAGCCCTCCACCAAACCCTAATAATTATACTGGACGCCAAGGCCGAAGCTGTTGATGTCGTAGTTGTAGCGGAAGGTTCGCTCATCCTCGAAATTCGAGCGGGCTATCGAACGCCGCCACTGGAAGAACATCGCCCAGTTCCGGTTGAACTGATAAACCACCCGCGGGTTGATGACGTGGGTGATGTCAACTTCGGTCGCGTTCTTGAGGTTACCCAGCTTGTCTTTCGCCTTTCTGTCCTTGTAATCGCGCCGTTCGAACGAATAGGTCGAGGCCACCGTGACCAGGCCCGTCAATTTCCACATCAAAAACGGTATTCGCTTGTAAAAACCCCCGTGATGGGAAGTGGAGACAGTGCATCGTTGAAGCCGGAATTGCTCATGTTGTAGACGGCGTTGCCATTCAGACCCACGGACAGGCCCGGAATTTGAGAAACCGGAATTGTCGCCCGCGCATCAACGGAGTGCTCCCGGTCCTTGCGCCGCTCGCCCGGAACGCCCGGGACCAGGATCGGATCCTTGTCCGCCCGGTCTTCGGTGAAGTTCTTCTGCAAATACGTGTAGGCCAGATAAACTTTCGGTCCGCCGGGGGTCTGATGTTCGTAAACGGCGCGGCCGAGATAGCCGATGTAGTCCTTCTCGAATTTCGGCTGGGGGGAAGCCGGATTGAGAATGCGGGCCAGCGAGATGAAGTTGCGGTAATGCCGGCGGTAGACCTGAAACGCCATGGAGAGCGAATCCTGGCTTCGCTCTTCGCCCCGGTGGACCGCCTTGACCTCAAGGCCCCCGCCCCGGTCCCAGTAGTCGTAGAGCCCATCGAATTTGTCCACGCCCCGCCACGGCAGGCCGTTTCCCCACTCTTCATCGCCGCTCTGACGCGTGAACACATAGGTTTGGAAAAACGAAGGGCTGATCGTCAGGCGGTCGATGTATTCGCTGCCGAAGGGATTCAGGTAATCCTGCGAGAGAAGAACGATGAACTCGTGGCGCTGCTCTTCCTGCTGCTGCCGGGGGCCTTCATCCTCGGTGAAGACCTGAAGCTCGCGGTTGTAGGAACCGCTGTAGACCACGCCGATGGCGGTGTCCTCCGCCAGCCGGAGGGCCGGCGCGAAGACGCCGGAGACGCTTCCGCCGTCAAGGGGATCTGACTCTCCCTGAAATTTCGAACTCGTGAACACGCCCGTGACGTTGAAGCGCAGGATCTGGGCGCGCTGCCCGAACCATTCGCTGACCGAGGCGCCATCCGAGTCCGGCTTCGCGCCGAGGGAGAATTGATCCAAAAACCTTTCCCAGGCGCCCCCCAGGCCGGAGGGCGGGTCTTCTTTCCGCGCTCCCTGCCGCTCGCCCGAAGTGTGATTCTGCGTGTAGAGTTGATCGGACGAAATTTCTTGACCGGACAAAAGAGAAAGGCGATTGGGAGGTGAGTCGGTCCGAGTCGCCTCGTTTGTAACCGAATCACTTTCAATTAGAGAGGCGCCAACCGCAGGAGAAGCCGTAAAGAGGAACAAAAGAACCGAAGAGTATCCCCAAAAGTTCGCAAATGCGCTCTGGCGGCTCAAAAATACCCCCTCTCTTGATAAACTCAACCGATACGGTCAGGTGACAAGTTGTATTTTCTTGAATCCGCCGATCAGGGAAATGTCGGCCAATTCCCGCTCCCATCCTTCCAGATCATCCGGTTCCAGGGGAGGTAAATGATTCCGTACCTGCGGAACTGGAGGAGGTTCCCCCCGATGTCGATCACGGGGAGCCCCTGGCCCGCGCCCGAGAGGCTGACAGCCGGCATGCCGATTCGGAGCGCGTCCCAGATGTTGTTGATCTTCACGCTGTTGAAACTGGTTATCACGTTCGCGTCTGGCTCCTCCGGCACGGAGACATTGGAATCACCCAAGGTTCGGAATCTTTCCCGAAAATATGCATTAGGCCCGAGTCCGCCTCCAACAACTCGAACCACATGTCCCTCTGGACTGTCGGTTAACGGGAAGAAATCTACAGGGAAGGATTCAGGAAACGTGATGAATTGTCGGGGGATATAGCGGAACTCCCCATCGGGGATCAGGTTCGTACTCAGGGTCGAACCCGCACGAGGATCGTTCTGAATGGGAACCCCGCCGCCAACGACCCCATTCGTATTGAACCCCTCCCTGAGCGTTACGGTGTTGGTGGAGAAAGTTGTTATGGTTCCCCTGGAGTGAAACGTTTCACTAGTCACTTTCTGGTGCTGGAAGTTGAAAAAGACAAAGTTTCCTTCGTAATTAAAACCAGGCGCCGTAGTGCGAACCTGCTCGAATTCCCGTGTATGCCGTTTGTAGAACCCGCTCACAACCGATGTGTCGGTGAGCGTTGCCGTCCCCGAACTGCCCATCTGGAGCGACATAGAAGCGAGCATCGGCGATCCGGCGGGGCTGCCCACCATCGTGTTGCAGGTTGGCGTGGC
>CAMYJL010000486.1 GCA_947258645.1 uncultured Nitrospinota bacterium | reverse complement strand
TCCAAGGATTTGGACCGGGATCGATGAATGCCGGTCACCGGAGATTGAGACCGATGAACAGTGAAAAAGAAATGCCGGAGAGTTCCGTATTCGTCCGCAGTCTGGCCCTCGTTGCGCTTATTGTGGCGATTTCATTCCCGGTGGGCGCGAATGCGGCGGAGCCGAAGACCACGGTCGAGGACGTGAACGCCGCGATCATGAGCCCTGTATGTCCGGGGAAAATCTTGTCGGCATGTCCGAGTGCCGAGGGGGCCCAGCTCCGGGAACTCGTCCGCCGCAAGGTGGAGGCTGGGGAAACGTTAGCGCAAATTGTCCAGTATTTCGTGGATGTCTACGGGCCGGAGGTTCTGCCCGCGCCGCCGCCCAAGGGGTTCAATCTGGCGGCATGGCTGATGCCGTTCATGGCCCTCTTTGCGGGGCTCGGGGTGGTCCTGGTGCTGGTGAAGGCCTGGACCTCCAGCGCGGCCCGTAAAAAAAGGGAGCGAATTTCCCGTCAGGCAAATGCGCCATCGTCCGGCGGCCCCGGAGATGATTTGGAGAATCGTCTTCAAAGAGAGCTGGAAGAGTTCGGCCAGTAGTATTTTCCGTCGCCTCATATTACTTCCGATGGAACCTGGTTCCATGGAGAATGTTCATGACCTATGAACCAAAGAGAAACCTGGCCCTGAGTGTGGAGGGTCTGTCCCCCCAAAAACGCGGCAACAGGGTACAGGTATGGATAGGCGGCGCGGCGCTCTTATTGTTTCTCGTGGCGGGGGTGTCCTGGGGAATCGGCCAGTTTGACTCGATTTTGGCCGTCACGGGTCTGAGCGGTCCCAAACCGATATCGGACAGCGCGTTCGACGTGTACCGGAAAATGAGTTTTCTGCCCCGCCCGGGCCGGGTGGGGGCTCCGGATTTTCTCCTGAAGACTTTGGATGGCCAGAACCGCAGCCTCCAGCAGGACCGGGGCAAAGTCGTCCTCATGAATTTCTGGGCGACCTGGTGCCCGCCCTGTATCCGGGAGATGCCCGCCATGCAGCGCCTGTATGAAAAATTTCGGGCGCAGGGGCTGGAGATCGTCGCGGTTTCCGTGGACCAGGGAAATCCCGACGCCGTTCGGAAATTCGCCGAAAACCTGAAGCTGAACTTTCCGATTGTCCTCGACCCCGAGCAGGTGACAAAACAGGCGTACCAGGTCAGGGCGTTGCCGACTACGTATCTGATCGACCGCAAGGGCCGCGTGGTGGCGGTCGGCATGGGCGCCCGGGAATGGGATGGGGAGTCCGCCTTTGGTCTGGTCGAACACCTTCTCAAGGAAAAGGGATGAGTGTATTTTACGGTTGCATGTCCCTTGCAATCGTACAAACCCTTATAAAAGAAGTGTTGTGATGACGACCGAACCCATTTCAAAAGAGGCTGGTCAGGACGAAGTGACCCGCGCCCGGAAGAAGGCGCTGCTTCTTATTTTAATTCCCGTTTTCATTATGCTGATCTGGGCATTTGCAGCGAAGCTGACCCGCGATCCCGTGGAGGAGGAGAACCTGCCGCCGGTCGCGGCGGGACAACCGGCCCCCGAATTTACGTTCCCTCTCATGACCGGCGGCAACGCCAGCCTTTCCGACTATGGGGGGAAACTCGTACTCGTCAACGTGTGGGCGACCTGGTGCCCGCCCTGTATCGATGAGATGCCCGACCTGCAAAACCTCTATGCCCAGATGAAACGGGAAGGGTTTCCGTTCGAGATATTGGGGGTCAGCATCGACGCTCTCGGCGCCGATCCGGTCCGGAAGTGGGTGGATCGATTCAGTATCACGTTTCCCATCCTGCTCGATCCGCGGGGAACCATCAAAAAGCTCTACCGGACGACGGGCGTGCCCGAGACGTTCGTCGTCGATCCGCAGGGGGTGTTGGTGCAGAAGATTATCGGCCCCCGGAAATGGGACGGGCCGCGGATGGTGGCCTATATGAAGCAGATCCTTCGCGAACGCGGCGGAGAAAAAGCCGCTCCCTCGAAATAGCCCCCGGTTTTTTTGTGCTTTCCTCACACAACCCGCCGCGTTAGATTTCGAATCCCAACTGGAGCCGCTCGTTCACGTCGTGCAATTGTTCCAGGACCGCCGGCGTGATCGGAATACCGATTC
>CAMYJL010000485.1 GCA_947258645.1 uncultured Nitrospinota bacterium | reverse complement strand
TCTGGGGCTCGATCATCGGGTGAAGGGAAGCATCGCTGGCGGCATGAAGGGCTGGTTGAGTGGAAAATTCCCCCATCTCAAAGTTCCCCAGGTGTCCGTGAAAGAGCTTCACGAGAACATTCGGCAAAACGGCCCTGGCGCATGGCGCGTTGTGGATGTCCGGGAAGAAGAAGAATGGAACGAAGGCCACATCGAGAGCGCCTCGCACATGAACTTCAAGGAAATGGGTTCGGCGGCCTCTCGGTTCCCCGTCATTCAGACGGACCCGCTCGCGCTCGTCTGCGCCTCCGGTAATCGGAGCAGCACGGCCGCCAGCCTTCTCCGGCTCCATGGTTTCGTTGATGTCCGAAACGTCACCGGCGGGATGAACGCCTGGCGCGAGGCGGGCTACGAAGTCACCTCCTGACGCGGCCCCCGCCGTTTCCCGAGGCCTCTGAAACCCGGAATAAACACCCCTGAATATCCCGGAATTTCCCGGAACCGCGCCCATCGGCGCGAAAAAATCCCTTCGCGGGAGGGGTCTCGCCGCGCGGGATCAACATAGCGCCTTTGCGGGGAAAAACCGCTTCAGGAAATGCCGTGATATTTCGGCAGGGGCAGGCCGGCCGTCACTCTCCCGCCAGAAACCGCCTCGCCGCGTCGCGGGTGGCCCGCGCCTCGGGCGTTCCCTCGATCGCGATGTCTTTCGAGGGCGGGCTGCCGCTGCTCTTCGCGTTCCGGTAGCAGTGGTAGCGGAGCGCCTTGGGAAAACCCGAGAGGTCCATCGCGGCGAAGTAGCTCTCCGGTACCTCGCCCGGCCTGTGGGGGTCCATCCGGTCCTTCTCGTAGATCATCGTCCGCCCGAGGGAACGCCACGCCCCCCCGCGCCGCTCGAAGAGGTCCACCACACTGCTCCAGGTCTGGAAGTCGAACTCGTAGCCGTCCATCGTCCGCCGCTGGTGGAGAATGAGGTAGTACTCGCACACCGCGCGATCCCCGTTCAGGGCGACGCGCGGATTTCCGGCCATGTGCTTCTGGCTGTCGTCCGGGTGATGGCCGCCCATCATGTTCCGCGAGCTTTCGATGAACTCGTGTGCGTTTCCCGAGAACCAGGAGGTGACGATCCGCGCGTCCGGGTGAAAGCATTCCTTCAGCCCGTCCCAGTCCCCGGTGTCGCGGCAGCAGAGTGAGGTCATCGCCACCTGGAGGATCTCCGCCCGGTCCGCCGCGGCGGCGAGTCTGGCATCGTCGGTCATCTGTTTTTTCCCCCTTTCCGGGTTTATCCTCCGGCGAGCCAACGCTCGCCCTCCTCGCGAAGCGCGCGCTCTTCCGCGCTGCGGGCGGTCATGATTTTCCTGGCCATCCGGCGCCCGTGCTTTACGTGCCGGTAGCACATGTAGCGGCACTCGGGCGGGTAGCCTTCCAGTTGAACCGAGTCGTAAAACGAGGCGGGGATTTTTTCGGGCTGGACCGGGTCCATCCGGTCTTTATCGTGGATGGCGGTGCGCTGGAAGATCCGCCATACCCCCTCGCGCTTTTCGAACATGTCGAAGAATCGGAGCCACGCCTCGAAATCGAATTCGAAGCCGTCGATGAACGCCCGGTTGAAAAGGGTCAGCGGGCATTCGCTCACCGCCCGGCCGCCGTTCAGGCGGATGTGGGGATTTTCCACCTGATGCGTGGTGTGCTCGCCCGGCGGAAGGGGCCCCCGGTTTTTCAGGCTCTCGACGAACTCGTGCGCGGGGGCGGATATCCACGCGATGTCCACGGTGGCGTCCGGGTGAAAACACCCCTTGAGCGCCTCCCAGTCCCCCCGATCGCGGGCGAAGCCCCAGTTCCTCACCACGCGGGCGATTTCGTTTTCATCGCGCATGGCCTGGGATCCGGCGTCGTCGAGCATCGGCAAATCCTTTTTATCGGCGAAAACTTTTCCTCCGTTTTCGGGGCACTCTTCGTCCGTCAATTTTCTGAGGTGGTTAAGGATATATCCGCTCCGGCTTTTCGGCAAATTCGGAATGAAGCCGTCATCCCCGCAACAAAAACGCCCTCCCGGCGAAAAATCGTGAGGGCGTTCAGGTCTCAATAAGAAAAGCCTGAAGGAAAATGCACTAAAACCCAGTGCTCTATTTGTTTGTCCGCACCGCAGAGCCGCTTCGGTGGCAAATCCG
>CAMYJL010000484.1 GCA_947258645.1 uncultured Nitrospinota bacterium | reverse complement strand
GGCGGCTGTAACCCTGAACGTCAGTGCTGAAGATGGTGGTGAGCTTTCGCTTGAAACTTTTCGGTTCCATAGGCATCTCCCAATGGAACGATGGATGCAAAAGTTCCGGTAATTAGCGATGGCCGATAAATCACCTCATCTCAAATGATTCAAGAACAGGATAATTGTAGAAAAAAAAGAGAATAATAAAAACCCCGAAAGCGGCCCTCCTCCGGGGAGATTTCCCGGGAGGCGGCTCATCAGAACGCCGCGTCGAGCTTTCGGCGCATCCAGCCGCTGAGGAGATCGACGGCGTTCACGAGGACGAACGTCGCGATGACGAGAGTGGCGAGGCGCGATTCCAGGAAGAGCGAGATCGAAATGTGCATCTGCTGGCCGAGGCCGCCCGCGCCAACGAACCCGAGAATGGCCGCCACGCGGATGTTCACCTCCCAGCGGTAGAGCGAGTAGGCGACAATCTGGGGCCAGGCCTGGGGGAGCGCACCGTAGACGAAAGCGATAAAACGCGACGCCCCGGCCGAGCGAAGGGCCTCGACCGGTCGGCGCTGGACGTTTTGTGGACCCCGAGGGCGAGCGTCCCGGCGAAGGCGCCCAGACCGGTCGCGAAGACGAAGAAGATCGCCCAGACCAGCTCCGGAATCGTCCGGCACATGTTCAGCGTCCCCCGGGTAAAGACGAAAAGCGCCCGCCGCCAGGCCGTGTGGCGGGGCGAGGCCGCCTCCCATTCCCCCCCCGCCCCGAGCAGATCGTCCGATGAGGCGGAGTAGAGGGCCGCTCCCGCCAGAACGACAGAAATCGCCGTGCCCGCGATCGAGATCGCCAGCGTTTCGAGCGTGGCCCAGCCGACGAGGCGAATGAACTTGTCGTCCGTCGCGATCGGCCAGAATTTCGAGGCGTACTGGCCGATCTGGTCCACCGCCTCCGGCGTGAAGATGGCCAGAAACTCCCCCTCGCCGATGGAAAAACTCCAGACGATGAGCGCGATCGCCGCGGCGAGCCATCCCCACCCCTCCCAGGAGATCGCCCGGCGCGGCGGTATCACAAAGCCGGTGGCCTCAATCATGTGAACTTCCTCCGCACATAGGCGCTCACCACATCCGTCATGGCCACGAGGAGGAACAGTTCGAGGATCAGCGTCGCGGCATGATGGTGATCAAACATTCGCATCGAAATCTCGATCTGCTGGCCGAGACCGCCCGCGCCGACGAACCCGAGTATCGCCGCCGCGCGCATGCCGCACTCCCACCGGTAGAGGGTGTAGGAGAGCAGCGTCCGGTAGGAGGGGGGGATGATGCCGTAGAGGATCGCCTGGGGCCTCGAAGCCCCAGCAGACCGCAGCGCGACGGCGGGCTGCACGTCCGCGCCTTCCATGATCTCGGCAAACACTTTTCCCAGAATTCCCGAGAAGGCCACGCCGATGCCGAGGACCCCCGCGGCGGGCCCCAGCCCCGTGATGCGCACGAAGAGAAGGGCCCAGATCAGCTCGGGAATCGAGCGCAGGACGTTGAGGATGAGCCGGGATATCCAGTAGGGCGAGGCGCGCAGCCTTCGCCCGAGTGGGCCCAGGGGCGGATCCCCGTCGAAAAGCGGCCCCCCCAGATGAAACGTCGAGGCCGCCATGAGCGAGAGCGGAAAGCCGAAGAGGAGAGCGAGGATCGTGCCCGCCGTTGCGAGCTGAATCGTCTCGGCAATCGGCTTGAGGGAGCCGGTCAGGAATTCGGCGCTGTACTCGGGCGGAAAGAAACCGCCGCCGAAGTCGGCCATGGACTTCAGCGCAGACGGCGAGGTCAGGAGGATCGGGTTGAAATCCGTCATTCGGAGACTGGCGATAATGGCCGCGAGCGCACCGACCAGCATCGTGAACTTCGCGGCGGAGATCGGCGGACGCGAAGGGACCTCGTGAGGCGCGTTCACTCTGGCAGGCCTTCCTTTACCGTCTCGGAGATCCAGGGGCGCTGCTCCCCTTCGATCGACTCCTCTCCTTCATACAGGCGGGCGAGAAGGGGGCCGGTGACTTCCCCGGGCGGCAGATCGAAGAAGAGTTTTCCGTCGTGAAGGCCCACGATGCGGGGAAAGTTGCGAAGGGCGAGCGGCACATCGTGCAGATTGACGATAAGGGTCTTGTGGTCCGGGTCGGTGACCTGGCGGAGGAGGGTGATCAGCAGATCGGCCCGCGAGGGGTCCACGCTGGCCACCGGCTCGTCGGCCAGAAGGTTTCGCGGGTTCTGGACGAGGGCGCGCGAGATGGCGACGCGCTGCTGCTCCCCGCCGCTCAGCCGGTCGGTCCGCTCCCAGAATTTGCCCAGGATGCCGACGGCGTTCGCCGCTTCGGCGGCCTGTCGGATGTTCCGGGGAAACAGAAGGGAGAAGATCGCCCGGGGGAGCGACCAGGTGGAAAGCTTTCCGGCCAGGATGTTGTGCACCACCCGAAGGTTCGGAACGAGGTTGTGCTGCTGATAGATGGTGGCTGTCCGGGCGCGCAACGTGCGCAGCGCCCGGGGCCCCTGGAGCGCCGGATTTTCGCCGGCGATCAGAATCTCGCCGCTGTCGGGGCGGAGCGTCTGGTTCAGGAGCCTGAGAAGGGTTGTCTTCCCGGCGCCGCTGGGGCCGATGACGGCGATGGCCTCACCCGGCTGGATCTTCAGGGTGATCCCCCGGACCGCCTCGTTCCAGGAGCCGTCGGCGCGGCGGAAGCGCTTGGTGACGTTA
>CAMYJL010000483.1 GCA_947258645.1 uncultured Nitrospinota bacterium | reverse complement strand
CACCTCTTCGCTTGCCGCGGATGCACCTGCACACTTCCCGGCCATTCCTTGTTCGCGCCTTTCATCAACGATGTTCCATACGAAGTCATCACGCAGATGCTGCATTCTGGCGGCGCTCTTCTGGGCGGCCGGGGCGGCGGTCCTGCTCGCCATCCCCGCAAGCAGAACGCTCGCCTTTCAAAGCGCGCTTCCGCGGGACAGCGCCTATCTGGTGCACCTGGACCAGGTGGCTCTCCCGATCGGCCTCCGGCCTCACGCGCCCGGCCCTTCAGGCCCCGCGGCGGCCCTCGAAACGCTACTCCCCCGATTCATCCCCGAGAGCATCGATCGCACACGGTGGGCGTTCGCTCTCTGGTTCGGCGAAAAAATTGATCAGGAAGCGGCGCTGGACCACGGCTTTCACCGCGACCCGGCTCTGGCATGGAAACTCCGCCGGATCATCCGCCGCCTGAAGCAGGTCTCCCTCCGCCCCCGCATGCCCGTTCAGTTCCGGATTCTGGACACGGACGACCCGGAAGTCATCGCAGAGACCAGCTCGTCCACCATCTACTTCGGCAAAGCCTATCTGAATCTTCCGCCATCGGAGGATGAACTGATGTTCGTCGCCGCCCACGAAATCGCCCACGTCGAGATGGACCATACTTTTTTGAAAGCCGCCAACATGACCGATCTCCAATTGCGGGATCTCCTGCATTCGGTCAAAAACCGGATCGCAACCTCCATCCTCCAGCTGGATGTACACGCCCTCGAAGATAACGCCCGGAAAACCCGGAACGAAATCGAGCGGGCCCGCTACTCCCGAGCCCGCGAACGCGAGGCCGACCTTTGGGGGGCGCGCATCGCTCTCGCAGCGGGCGCATCTCCGGAAGGGATCAAGGGCACGCTCGATTATTTCCAGATCAGACGGGAGCGGATCGAAATACGCCGGGGACGTATCTCACCGGACGACACCCTCGACACCCGGACGCTCACCCACCCCCTTCCCCTCTCCCGGCTGAGATATCTGGAACAGGCCCTCGGCCCGGAGTTCTGGAAAAAAGGGCCGCCTTCCATCCGGAAAATCGAAAGAACGCGGCCATAACTCCTTCTCCTTCGATGTCATCACTCGAAGCCATCGGAAGATCGGGTTGCATTTTTTTCCGGACGCCTCATTCGGATGGATGATGAGGCCGGCCATTCGACCGCGGGAAATCGTATTTTTTTACGCATAATTTATTTTTTCCCTTGATTATTCATTCCATGTAGTAAACACTGGCACGCGATTTCAAATCAGCGGCGAAATTTTTCATCATCACACCCGAGTCGCCGCCAGAAGGTTCAATTTTTTCCTCCGTCCAGAACGAATCCCGTTTTTATTTTGAATATCGGCACCCGGGATGGCTCGAACTCCATTTCACTCCGCTCCACTTGCCGAAAATATGCATCTCCGCCCGGAGAACCCGGAAGGATGCACGACCTGGAAAAAACGCAGGATGAACACGCCCATCGTCTGGCCAACGATGTAGCAGTCCTCATCTCGGTGTACCGAGAGCGGCTTCCGGAACTGGAGTGGCACGCTATCCAGAAAGCCTTGACCATCGTTCAGGCCAGCCTGGAAGTCGCGCAAATCGGCGAGAAGGCGAAAATTTCCCGCAGAGGTATCGGCCCCGACTCCATTTTTTAGTGGCTTTCCCGCTTTTCCCGGTCAACCGGGCCAAAATGAAATCCCACCTCCCGAAACCTTTCCCTTTCCCTGTAGGCACCAAAGTGCGGACACGCAGACCGGTCCCTGAAAGCGGGGCGACTGGATCTCATTCGTATCCCAGCAGCGACGGGGCCGACGGCCAGGAAATCGTTCTGGGCGGAAGGTTTTCATGAAAAAGGGAATGCTGCGGAGGAGTTCTTGAACACCGAAGGAAAAGAGGGATGGGGGGTCTTTAACCTATAGAGGGAATGGGGCGGGAAAAATGATAGGTCAAATGTGAATCACTTTGGGAATGATCGCCCTCTTTCGCCTCCGGTGTTCAAATTTTTTTCACTTTTACTCTAGGATGCCAAAATCGTTTACAAATTCATCCGCCAGATGGTCGCCATCGACTGGCTGATTCTTCTTGCCGAGCAGGGGATCTCTCAGCTCTTCAATCCCCATGATATTCCGCATCACTTTGGTAAAATCGCTG
>CAMYJL010000482.1:2235-4253 GCA_947258645.1 uncultured Nitrospinota bacterium | reverse complement strand
GGCCCACTGTGCTTTCGAAACGCACGTCTCCATCGCCGAATGGTCGCACAACGGGAATCTGACCGTTTACAACTCTTCACAGTGCCCGAGCCTGGGTCACCAGTATTTCGCCAAGGTGCTGAATATCCCCGAGTCCAAGATCCGGGTGATCACGAACTATGTCGGCGGCGGCTTCGGTGGCAAGGCGACGAGCAAGTTCAACATCGACTTTCTCTCCATCATCGCCGCCAAAAAGGTGGGCCGGCCCGTCAAGTTCTACTACGACCGCCAGGAGGAGTTCCTTCTCGGCACCTTCCGGACCAACCAGTTTCACACCACTCGGATCGCCACCGACAAGGACGGGATCATCCTCGCGCGCGAGATGCAGATGACCGTCGACAACGGCGCCTACTCCGACTACGGGCCGGTCGTCGGAGGCATCACCGCCCACATGGGCGGCAGTCTCTATAACTTCGGGGCCTACCGACACCACGCCAACGTCGTTTACACCAACAACGTCTATGGCGGAGCGATGCGCGGCGTGGGCAACGGCGGCTACTCGTTCGGGACCGAGGTGGCGATGGATCACCATGCTCGCGAGATCGGAATGGACCCGGCGGAGTTCCGCCTTCGGAATTTCGTGAAAAAAGGCGATACGACCATCATCGGCGCCAAGATCACGAGTTGTGGCATGAGTGAATGCGTTCAGGAGGCGGTCAAGCGCGTTCCCTGGAAAGAGGCGCGTCCTGAGAGCAACGGCAAAAAGCGGGGGTACGGCCTCAGTGCTTCGGTCCATTTCACCGGGGCCCGCGCCATGGGGCCCGAGACGGCCGGCGCCTTCATCAAGATGAACAAGGACGGCACCGTCGAAGTCCTCTCGGGGACGATCGAGATGGGCAATGGCTCGAACACGACGCTTTCGCAGATTTGCGCGGAGACGCTCGGCGTGCGGGTGGAGGATGTGCGCATCATCAACGGCGACACGGCCGTGAACCCTTACGGCTGGGGCGTGCGCGGCAGCCGCACCACCACCATCGACGGCCAGGCCACCCGGCTCGCGGCGCTCGAGGCGCGCGCGATGCTCTTCCGCGGTGCGGGCGAACTTCTGGAATGCGACCCGAACGATCTGGACGCGCGGGAAGGGAGAATATTCGTCAAAAGCTCTCCGGAAAAATCTGTCTCGCACCCCGAGGCGTACCTGAAAATTTACAACAAGCAGGGAAGCGAGGCCGTCTACACCGCCGCCAGCTACGATTCGCCCAGCGAAGACCCCGACCCCGTGACGGGATACGGAAACTGGTCGGCGGCCTACGCATTCGGTGCCAAGCTGGCCGAGGTGAACGTCGACACTGAAACCGGTGCCGTGGAAGTCTTGAAAGTGGTTTGCGCCAACGATGTCGGGACGGTGGTAAACCCGGCCGGTGCGATGGGACAGATCGAGGGCGGTGCGCTCATGGGCGTGGGCTACGCCCTGACCGAGGATTTTCAGGTGGAGGACGGCCAGCCCGTGAATCCCAACTGGCTCGACTACAAGCTGCCGACCACGCAGGACATCCCGGTGCTTGATACCGTCCTCATCGAGACGGAAAACCCGACCGGGCCCTACGGCGCGAAGGGGCTGGGCGAGATGGCGCAGCTTGGCACCTCGGCGGCTATCGCCAACGCCGTGTACGACGCCGTGGGGGTGCGCATCACCAGCCTCCCCGTCACGCCCGAAAAAGTCCTCAACGCGCTTCGGGAAAAAGAGGCGAGCGGCGCCTGACTCATATGTGAAGCGCCTCTTCTTCTGCCGGCGCCTTCGGGAGAGGGAGGGAACGTCCATGAACGAGAATGTCTTCGAAGGGGAAGACCCGTGGCTTTTGAGCACGTAGCGGCAAAGAGCGTCGATGAAACGCTGGAAGCGATGAAGAAGTACGGCGATGAGGGGAAGGTCTACGCTGGCGGCGTCGCGCTCTCCATCCTGATGAAATCCAAGGTGTATGAGCCCGAGGCGCTCATCGACATCATGGGCGTTGACGCGCTCTCCTTCATCGATGGCA
>CAMYJL010000482.1:0-2185 GCA_947258645.1 uncultured Nitrospinota bacterium | reverse complement strand
GCTTTCCGCTCCTGGCCGAGGTTTTCCACAATGTGGCCACCGTGCGCATCCGCAACGTCGGAACCGTCGGCGGGAACATCTGTTTCGCGGAGCCGGCTTCCGATCCGCCCGCGGCGTTTCTCGTCCTCGAGGCCCGGATGAAAGCCAAGAAGACAGACGGTTCCGAGCGGGTGATCCCCGCCTCGGCGTTCTGGACGGACTATTACGAGACCGCCCTCGAAGAGGACGAGCTTCTCACCGAAATCGAGATCGACCCCCTGCCGGGTGAATTCCGCACCGCCTATACGCGGTTCACCACCCGATCGAAGGAAGACAAGCCCTGCGTTTCCATCTCGGTGGCGATTGCCGCCGAAAGCGACAGGAAGACATGCGCCGGGGCGCGCATCGGCCTGGGGGGTGTCGAGGCCGTCTTTCGCCGCCTCTCCGCGGTGGAGGATGGTCTGAAGGGCAAGGAGTTGAGCAAGGAAGTCATCGGCGAGGTTCTCTCGCAAACGCTGGACGATCTGGAGCCGATCAGCGACATCCGCGCCAGCGATGCCTACCGCAGGCAGGTCACGCCTGTGCTCGTCCGCCGCACGATTGAAAAAGCGTTACTGCTCGAATAACAGGGGTCAAAAAAGAAAGATCGTTAGGCGGGGTGAGGGTGTTTGCTTCCCCTATACCCTCTTTTTCGCTTATTGCGGAGTTTCTTTTTTCATCAATTCGAGTGCGAGCTTGATGGGGATACCGTAGTTCACTCCGTGAAGCCGTTCACCATCTTGGCTGACTGCGATCGATTCCACGACACCGATGACCTTTCCGTCCACGTTGAGGATGGGGCCCCCGCTGTTGCCCGGATTGATGCTAGCGTCAAACTGAAGACGATTGGCCAGACCGGATTTGCTCAACACCCCCGTCGTCAGGGTTGTACGGGCGAGACCGTCGAGTAATGCGTTGCTCGGAAATCCGATGACGGCGATGGCGGTACCTTGCCGACCGGCGTCGGGGGAAAGCTCCAGTTGCCTCAGGTAGGGCATCCCCGGAAAGGGAGAAATAGCGAGAAGAGCCATATCCGCTCGTTTAGATGCGCGCAGCACCCGGGCCGGAAGCTCCTTTTTCGTGTCAGAGAAAATAGCGACGAGACGGGCGGTTCTCCCCGTCATCTCGGCATTTTCGAGATTCGGGGCAAATTCCCAGGGGTGGGCAACGTGCCTGTTCGTGAGGAGTTCCCCCTTTGCATTGACGACAAAGCCGGTTCCGGTCGCTGTTTGCGTCAACACGACAGAATCTTCCCCGCTGGGTGATTCCTCGATTCGGGGAGCGTTCCTTGCGTCCAATCCGCTGAAATAGAATGGCATACCGGTTTTTTTGGAAATGATTGTCCATTGATGAATGATCCATACCACACCGCGCTGGTTCTCGCTGGCCACTTGGACGAAACGACCGCTCCGCTCGGCGAGTATGGTTTTCCGAGTCTGTTCCAATTCCTCTTTTAAACGTCGAACCTGTTCGCGGAGGGTTTGTGCCGAGGTTTGAGATAAAGTGCGTTCTTCCCGAAGCTCCTGCGTCAAACCCTCGATCTGATGGCGTAGCATGCGCGCGCGCGCTTGAGCGGTGCGTCGGAAGGCCTGTTCTTGTTTTTCGGTTTCCTCCTGGCGTTGGCGGAATTGTTCCTCCACTTTTTGAATTTGAATCTGAAGGACTTTTTTCGCGGCACGCTCGCTGGAAAGAAGTTTCCATACTCCCGCCCCCATGGCGAGCACGAGAACAAAAATGACCAGGACGGCACGCATGCCGAGCTGCCAGCGGGAGCGACTTGTTACTTCCTGAATAAATGTAAGAGTCTTGCACTGTTCGCTGGCCCGTACCTGTCGCATGGAGTCGTGAACGATTGCCCGCAACATTCGGGCATTTACCCGGCAGGTTGTCGTCAGAAAATCGAGAGGTCCGCCAAAGCCGGCGTCCCCCTCAAAGAGGAAGGAAGGCCCTTCTGGTCCCAGGCGGATGAGATCGCCGTTTTTAAGTTTGGAGAGGCTGACCCGATGGCCGTTTAGGTAGGTGCCTTTCGCTCCCCCGGTGTCATAGAGAACGAAAAAACCGCATTCAAAAGATATTTCCGCGTGTACGGGTTCAACATCCAGTGTCTGTAAGCCGCCGGCATCGATCTCGTTTGTTGGGGCGGAACCGAGGCGGATCCGGTCGTCGG
>CAMYJL010000481.1 GCA_947258645.1 uncultured Nitrospinota bacterium | reverse complement strand
GTAGCCTTGCCATCTGCATTGTGTCCAGTGACAACGCGTGTGATGTGGTTTTCGATATATACTTCTCGCGGCGATTCCGAGTGATTTACGGTGACCTTCCCCCAATAGCTGTACCTGTGCAAGGCGATTAGCAATTCACCATGAACCCGTCCTGTCCAAAAATTCAACTAAATCCCAGACTCCTTGAATTCCGGTTAAAATTAGCATTTCGCCATACACAGCCGACACGTGGATTTGCGGTCCGCTGCCAGCATTCGGGTTCCAATGACATGCCTCTTACATATTATTTCGAATCGCTCGGACGGAATTCGGTCTGCTCGTCATGGATTCGCTTAAGGGCGCGAAGACCTTCATGGAGTACAGCCAGGCCGCCTGGCGAAACAGCCACCTCAAAACCTTCCAGGAGCTGCTCCATGGTGGCGCCCAGCCGAAGCGCCTTTTTGGCGTGTTCGTGGAGCTCTTCTCTCATCCCCCGGTAGGCCATGATCGCCATGACGATCAACTCTCTTTGGATGGGGTCCAAATGACCGGGTTTTTCCTGAAAAAACCCCCAGTGCAGGCGAGAGTACATCTCGAAATAATCGGGGTCGAGCTCTACGCCAAAGGCCAGGGCCTCGTCCACGTAGCCATTGTCGCGGTGGATCTTTTCCGTGATTCGGCGAACCCTTTCTTCCCGCGTTTCCTGTTTAGCGTCTTTGCCGTTCGCCCTTTTCTCTTCGACAGCGGACCACGGTCTCTCCTTCGGACCGCGGAGGTTCTCCTCCTCGACGATTTGCCTGAGGGCTTTCAGACCGTCGTTTCGCGCCGGCCCTCCTCCCGGAATAAGGGACAGCTCGTAAACTTCCATCATATCGTTGAGCGATGCGCCATGCTTCAATGCGTTTTTTGAGTGGAGGTAGATGGCCGGCAGAGGACGATTCCGGAAGGCCAGGAGGCCACAGACGATCATCTCTCTCGTCTTTTGGTCCAGATGGCGGGGCTTGTCCGGAGAAAAGAAACCCCAGGTATCCGTGCGGTAGGCGTCCCACCACTCGGAGTCCCACGAGGCGCCAAAGGCGTGCAGGCCTGGGTCCGGGGTGTTTCCGTCGCGTACGCTGCGGGTCATTTCGGTAATGCGGCGAATTTTCTCCTCACGCGTCTCTGCCGGCATTGTCGGATCTCCTCTGTTGGCCGTAACCCGGGTGGCATCTCATCCTGTCCAAATATTCAACCGAACCTATGCCGCCTCGCGGTAATAGTACCGGAGCATTCCCCCGAGCCGATCACGACAGCACACTTTTCCATTTTTCTTGCCCGAATGTGCATCCGGTTCGATCAATTGGTTCGCTAATCCCTGATGGTTTCGCTCCCATTGATAATGGGCCACATAGGCAGATACCGCCCTGCAGAGCGATTTTTCGGAAAAGAATTCATCCGCTCGAGGCCGTCCTGTCCAAATTTTCATCTGAAACAAATACCTAGAATTTCGGCTAAATTAGCAATTTGTGGAGAACACCCCTAAGCCCCAGATTTGATTTTTTCCCGATCGATAAATACCTGATAGACCACAGAGGCATCCTTGTTGATGTAGCCTGATGCGACCGCCTCCTCGACTACTTTTTTACTCATCGTTCCAAATGGTGTGAGCGCACCAGAGCGGGAGCCTAGCTTGAGCCCAAGGGCCAAATCTTTTCTTGTAATCGCGAGAGTGCCGGTCGTTCCAGCAAATTTTCGATGAATCATCCGGTGGCCTCTGTTTTCCAATTGGCTGTTTCGAGCGGAACTTCGCTGGAGTGCATCCAAAAGCATTTCGGGCTGGATGCCCGACCGGAGGCCTAACCGAAGTGCCTCTGCGTTCATGCACCGCTCAAGCGTTGTCAGGTAGTTGATGATGACCTTTAGGGTAGCGCCACTGCCCGAGGGGCCCGCATAGAGATGGTCTGAGAGCATCTGCTTAAGAAGAGGAGTGACCTGTCGGTAGGCCATTTCATTACCTCCGACAATAAAGAGCCCCCGCCTTTCAGCAACCATCCCGCTTGTCCCGCTGACGCATGCGTCGAGAAACTCTACCCCCTTTTTTTGGAAAAGCTCAAAAGCCTTCCGCGAATCTTTGGGATCAGATGTGGTTGTATCGAGGACGATTTGTGGACCCTTTCCCTTTTCGAATGCCAGGAGACTGTCTTTTCCGCGGGATACTTGAAGACTGATCTTCGAGTTTGGAAGTGAAAGAAACACCCAATCGGATTGCTCGGCTACTTCGCGAGGATATTTCGCAAGGATGCCACCCAGTTTTCGGAATTTTCGGCGTGCCGAGGGATCGGGGTCAGTTCCGATCACCCGATATCCATCCTCGATCCAGTTTCGCGTAAATGCCCGGCCCATAAGACCAAGACCGACCAATCCTATGACTTCCTTCCGTCCGGTGGACTTTTTCATAGATGAATCCTTTTTTTGATGAGAGATGAATCCGATAAATATTCTCACCTCATACCAATATTTTGAATCTGGCCTGTGCATGGCGAATTAATAATTTTAGCTTGAATTGAGGCGATTCGTCATACACAGGTGGAGTTCAGTATAATATGGACCAATCAGTTCGGGTATTGGGAGAGAGACTTCAAAATGAACGATGACGGCCTTACCAAAGAAGATATTGTTTATTACAGCGACGGTCTGAAAATCGCGGCCCATTTGTATCACCCGACAGATTGGAAGAAGGGCGATCCCCCGCGGCCTGCGATTATCTGCCTCTCGGGATACAGCGGCCGGAAAAACATCGCCACCATCGATATGCCTCAGCGCCTCTCAAGGGAAGGATTTTTTACTTTGGCCCCTGACTACCGTGGCTATGGGGACAGCGGGGGTGTTCCCGGAAGACATCGTCCCCTTGAACAGGCCCAGGACACTTATGACGGGATCACCTATTTGGAAACCGTACAGAGTGTCGATGCGAATCGGATCGGTGTCTACGGCTCAAGCTTTGGTGGAGCAAATGCCGTTTGGGCGGCGGCTTTCGACGATAGGCTTAAGGTTGTGGTTTCGGCTGTGGGGGTTCACGACGGGGAGCGATGGCTCAAGTCGGTGCGCACACCCTACGACTGGTTCCTTTTCCGCGATAAGGTGTGGGCAAAAGCGCGCAAGCGTGTAGTGACCGGCGAGAAGGCCACCATCAAGCGGGATGACATCTACCCTCCTGATCCCGACCTCGACAAGCCCAAGTGGAAAGAAGAAGAGCAAGGCTCCGAGGAAGTGACGGAACTTGACCTTGAAAGCGTGGAAGCCTGCTTTCGCTACAAGGCGGACTGGGTGGTGGACCGGATTTCTCCCCGGCCCGTTTTATTCATCTATGCGGAATACGACATCATGTCGCCGCCCGAGGAGACGACCGAAACCTTTGAGCACTGCGGGGAGCCGAAAAAACTGGTCATGCTTCCCAAGGCAAGGCACAACCATGTTTATGAATTCTCGAATTCGGAGCATTTTCAGACCGCTGCAAAAGAGACCACATCTTGGTTCAAACAATATTTGTAATTTGGTGGTTGTATTGCTTGATAAGTCCTGTGCTGTGCATGGCTGTGCTCCGCAAAAAATAGATCCCTTAAAAATTCATAGCTGTGCCCCGCAAAAACTCCATCTCCGGTCAGGCTGCGATGGCACGAGCCGGTAATCGTGATGAAAGCCGTTCAGCACCGGGCAGGTCAACCAACCTTT
>CAMYJL010000480.1 GCA_947258645.1 uncultured Nitrospinota bacterium | reverse complement strand
GCCAAAACAGGGCAGACGATAGTCAATGTTCATGACGCTAAGATCATCCGGCTCTACGTAGACGATGAGCCCTTCTTTCTCCCTACCGCCAATTTGTTAAGGTATGAACGTGTGCTCGATATGCAGTGCGGCACGTTAAATCGCGAAGTTCTATGGGAGATGCCCTCGGGAAAACAGGTTCTGATCGAGTCGAACCGCCTGATCTCCTTCGAACATCGGCACTTGGCCGCAATCTCCTATCGCGTGACATTACTGAACGCCCAGGCGCCTGTAATTATTTCGTCGCATTTGGTTCCGAACTCTCCAAGCGAGAGCTGCCAAGCAGGCCAGGTCATTGCCGCGCAGAGTTCAGATCCCCGCCGGAGAGATCCATCGGACCAGGTTCTGGTTCCCGAGGGTTGCGATTCCGACGGAAATCGGATTCTCATTGGCTTGACCACACGAAGAAGCAAGATGACGCTGGCTTGTGGCATGCACCATCAGATCCTTACCCGATGCAAATATTCCACCGAAACGGAATCCGTCGAGGGCAGGGGCAAGGTTGTCTTCTCGGTCGATGCTCAGCCCGGAGAACCGATTCATCTTTACAAATTCATTACCTACCATACGTCACGGAGTGAACACCCCCAGGAGCTCATCAGTCGCGGGCATCGAACCTTGGACCGTGGGACCCAGCTGGGTTTCGAGGCACTCCTTCGGTCCCAGAGGGAGCACCTGGATGATTTTTGGAAAAGGAGCGATATCGTCGCCGAGGATGATGGAAAAGGCACACACGTCGGAATGATGCAGCAAGCACTCCGTTGGAACCTGTTCCAGTTGTTTCAGGCGACGGCCCGAGCCGAAGGAGGAGGCGTGGCCGCCAAGGGGCTGACCGGACAAGGGTACGAGGGTCACTATTTCTGGGACACAGAAGTCTATGTTCTTCCCTTTTTGATTTATACGGCCCCGCGCATCGCGAAAAATCTTCTCCGGTTCCGATATGGAATGCTGGACAAAGCCCGTGAACGGGCCCGTGAATTGCACAAGAAGGGAGCCGTCTTTCCCTGGCGAACGATCAACGGAGAGGAAGCGTCCGCCTATTACGCGGCGGGGACGGCTCAGTATCATATCAACGCGGATATCATGTACACCCTGCAAAAATATGTGTGTGCGACCGGCGACAAAGATTTTCTGTATGAATTCGGTGCGGAAATGCTCGTCGAATACAATACCGTCGTGAACAACAACACGTTCACGAATTTGATGGCAAAAGAAAATTTGCGCTACGCGGCCGAGACAGTGGATGCCCTTCGGAAGGAAAGCCAAGAGTTGTACGAGAACCTGGTTCATAAAACGCAGCTGAAGGACTCCGAGGTGGAGGAATGGAAACAGGCTGCAGAAAGAATGTACATCCCTTCGGATGAAACGCTTGGGATTTTGCCCCAGGACGATACTTTTCTGGAAAAAGAACCCTGGGATTTCGAGAATACGCCCAAGGACAAATACCCCTTGCTTCTGCACTACCATCCGCTGGACATCTACCGCCACCAGGTCATCAAGCAGACAGACGTGATACTCGCTTTGTTTTTGTTGGGGAATGGATTTTCGGCGGAAGAGAAGCTCCGGAACTTCGATTATTACGATCCCTTGACCACGGGGGATTCCTCCCTCTCCTCCTGCATTCAGAGCATCATCGCTGCCGAGGTGGGCAACATGGAAAAGACCAACCTGTATGGCCGTGATGCCATTCTCATGGATTTGGGAGACGTAGCCGGAAACGTGAAGGACGGCTGTCACATCGCCTCGATGGGCGGTACATGGATGGTTTGTGTGTATGGACTCGCGGGCATGCGCGACTTCAAGGGCGAAATAACATTCCGCCCCTGTCTGCCCGGTCGCTTGGTGCGGTTGCGCTTTTCGTTGCAGGTACGGGGTCAGATCTTGGAGGTGGATATCAATCGGAAATCGGCGACCTACACACTTCGCGAGGGAACCGGCCTTGAGATCGCCCATTGCGAGCAGGAAATCTCACTCGAAAAGGAAAAACCCGTTACGGTCCCAATCCCAGCCGATTAATCAGGGAGAGATGCTCCCTGCAACCCACAGGAGGCGACCATGCCGATAGCCACTCCCGATCAGTACAAGCAAATGCTTGAAGCGGCATATCAGAACCACTACGCTTATCCGGCCATCAACATCTCCAGCATGGTGACAGCCAACGCCGCTCTCAAGGGTCTTGCAGATAAAAAATCGGACGGAATCCTTCAGGTATCCACGGGAGGAGGCGGGTTTGCTTCGGGGCTGAACGTCAATGATCAGGCCCTCGGGGCTGCCTCTCTTGCCCAGCACGTCCACGAAATGGCCTCGCGCTACGATATTCTCATCGCTCTGCACACTGACCATTGCCAGCCCAAGGCGGTGGAAAAATTTCTGATGCCCCTGATCGAAATTTCGGAGGAGCGCGCGGCGCAAGGCCGACCCACTCTGTTCAACAGCCACATGCTCGACGCATCGAGCCTGCCGCTTAAGGAAAATTTGGATTTGGCTCTTCCGCTTTATGAACGGTTGGCCCGAATGGGCATGATGCTCGAAATTGAAGCAGGGGTTGTGGGGGGAGAGGAAGAGGGCGCCGCTGGCGGCCACGGCGCGCGTTCGGAAAAACTCTACACCACTCCCGAGGACATGATGGAGGTCTACCGCCGCATGCAGGAGGTAAAAGGCACCTACCTTTTCGCGGCGACTTTCGGCAACGTTCATGGCTCCTACAAGCCAGGTGTTGTCCAACTCAGACCGGAAATTCTGAGAGACGGCCAAGAAGCGTTGCGGTCTTCGTTCGGAGCTGATGCCCATTTTTATCTCGTGTTTCATGGCGGTTCGGGTTCTGAAAAGGAAAAGATCACGGAGACGCTCGAATACGGCGTCGTCAAAATGAACGTGGACACCGACAATCAATATACCTTCACTCGAGCCGTGGCGGAGCACATGTTCCGAAATTTCGATGAAATTTTGAAGGTCGATGGCGAGATGGGAAATAAGAGCAAATATGATCCCCGGAGTTATTTGAAGGCCGGCGAAGAAGCGATGGCGGCTCGTGTCGGCGAAGCTTGTGACGACCTTCGATCCGCGGGGAAAAGCATTCTTCAAGAGACCACGGTGGGATGAGTCACGCAATGGGGAGATAGGAGAAATGAAAGCGGGATACCGAACGCCTGGGATCATTTTTCCAGTTGCCATAATTTTGCTCTTCTACCTGTCCTTCCCGAAAACTCATCGCATGTAAATTCATTCATTTTGAGCATTCGAACTCACCGGGGTCGTCCCAAAAATTGTCGTTGATGGAAAGGGTTCGGCATCGTATTGTCGAAGATAAAAAGGTGGTCCCCCGACCGGTGCTGAATGGCCTTCACCGCGATTGTCGGATGGTTCCCCTCG
>CAMYJL010000479.1 GCA_947258645.1 uncultured Nitrospinota bacterium | reverse complement strand
GATGAGGAAGCAGGCGTTTCCCGTCTCGTCAGAACTTCGGGATTCGGTGAACTGTTTCTGGATGAAGTTCCCGTCAGCGATCGGTCAAGCATTGTGGGGTACGTCCTGAACAAAAACGAACCTCTTCGGCTTCCCGATCTGAGGAACCGGCCTCTTTTTCATCCGGACGAGCCGTCCTTTGGCGCCCGCTCCGTTGTCGCGGTTCCCCTGGTCGCCGGAAACAACGAGGTGGTTGGAGTACTCGGCTTTACGAGTAATCAGCGGGGACAGTTCCCCTCTGCGGCGCTCAGGCGTTCCGAGGTAATCGCCGCACCTGCCTCCGACGCGCTTGCCCGGGTTCGATCAGATAAAAAATGGCGCAAGCGATCAGAATTCGACCCCGAAACCGGTGGTCGGAACTTTCACTTTCTCCGTGCACGGTTGGGCGAAATTCTCCAAGACGCGGACTCTCGCGGACGCCGGGTCGCTCTTCTCAGCATTGCCCCGGACGAGCCCGAAGCCATTATCGAAGATGCGGTCCTGCCGAGTGAAAACGAAATCATCGCACATTTATACGGATTGCTGGCTCCGTTCGGAAAAGGAGGAGATATTCTCGTCCGCCGGGAAAGCTCCCAGTTCTTACTCATGCTTCAGGGTTCTTCGGAAGAACACGCAGAGGCGGTGGCCGACCACATCATTCAGGCCATAAAGGAAAATCCCTTCGAGACCGGAGATCGGGTGATTCCCATTACCGTTTCGGTGGGAGCTGTCTGTTTCCCGGATGACGCAATAAGAGCGGAGGAGCTGATATCAGCCTCTCTCCAATCGCTCGACTCCGCAAGAACCGAAGGAACCAACCGGATATCCTTGGGGGGAACATCTTCAAATGCCGTGGGTTGAAAAAATCAGATCTTATTTCGGTTCTCATATCGCGATGGACTTGGGGACGGCCAATACCTTGATTTATACGAAAGAAACCGGAATCGTTCTCGATGAACCATCCGTTGTTGCGCTCAACTCGAAGAACGGTGGCGCTGTACTCGCCGTCGGGAAAAAAGCCAAGGAAATGTACGGTCGAACACCCGAAAGCATTAAAACCATCCGGCCGATGAAGGACGGCGTCATCGCCGATTTCGACGTCACCAACGCAATGATCAAGTACTTTGTCCGGTCCGTTGTTCCGAACTCCCTGTTCGGCCAGCCGACCATGATGGTTTGTGTCCCTTCAGGAATTACAAGCGTCGAGATGAAGGCGGTCATTGATTCTTCCCGGCAATGTGGCGCCGGAAAAGTGTATTTGATCGAAGAGCCGATGGCGGCGGCCATCGGGAGCCGGCTGCCGATTCAGGAAGTTTCCGGGTCGATGGTCATTGATATCGGGGGCGGGACTACGGAAGTCGCCATGATTTCCCAGTTCGCCATTTCATATTCGGAATCGCTGCGGATGGCCGGGGATGCGATGGACGAATGTATTCAACGCTATGTCCGGAGGGAATTCGGCCTTGGCATCGGCGCTTTCGAGGCGGAGCGTATCAAGATCGAAGTTGGATCGGCCTGGCCAATGTCCGAGCCACTCGAAGCCGAAGTGACCGGAATCGATTCGGCCACCGGCATGCCTCGCGTTGTGACCCTGACAGATTCCATGATTCGCGATGCACTCGACAGCCCGGTGAGCGCAATCGTCGAGGCCATTCGCCTTGCCCTGTCCAAGTCGAGCCCCGAACTCGCCTCGGACATCCGGAAACGGGGAATCGTCCTGGCCGGCGGAGGCTCGCTTCTCAAGGGTCTGGGCGCGCGCCTTCATTACGAAACCGGGTTGCCTATCTACCGGGCAAAAGATCCGCTCAAGGCTATCGTGAAAGGAACAGGGTACGTATTGGATCACCTATCTGACCTGAAAAAGGTCTGTCTCAACTAGCTGCAATTCCAACCCCCCCCAAAGCCGAGGGCCCATCCCCCTGCGTTGTACCGGGCCCTCGGCCCTTCCTTTTCCGGGACCAAATAACATTCAGGAAAAAACAATGCCGTGCCGGGGAGTTTTATCCATCGCTACGGTGGGCTAGAATGCATTCTTTCTCGTGTGAGAGAAATTTATTTTACCTTAATCGGACCTGAAACTCAGGTTCCTCATTTCAAAAAAAAGGAAGTCCCATGGCTTTTACCGTCCAAGGCGACTCGGTTCAGCTTGAGGCGAACATCGAAGACGTCAAACTGGTCTACCGAACACTGCA
>CAMYJL010000478.1 GCA_947258645.1 uncultured Nitrospinota bacterium | reverse complement strand
GATCCTAATGCCTGAAATCGATCAGAAGTCCCACAACCATTCCATAGAGAGCTATCTGAAATCAGGTGAAAGAAGGATCATTGGCACGACCCGGGAAATAGACGGTCTTCGCAGCGATGGAAACACGTTTCGCGCCGAGCTGTCGGTGAGTGAAGACCGCTCCGAAGGTAGTCTCTATTTTCTCGGATTGCTACGAGATATCAGCGACCGCAAGCGTGCGGAAAATCTCTCTGCACGACTGGGCCGAATTCTCGAAGAGTCCTCAAACGAGATTTATGTGTTCGATGCCGAAACGTTTTATTTTCTGCAAGTGAACAGAGGCGCTCGTGAGAACTTGGGCTATTCAATGGAAGAACTCAAGCAGCTCCGGCCCTTTGATTTCAAACCCGAATTCAACAGAAAAAAATTCGAAGAAACTGTATCCAGTCTGAGAGACGGCTCGGAAGAAAGCATTCTCTTTGAAACAATTCACCAGCGCAAAGATGGAACCACCTATCCAATCGAAGCACGCCTGCAGCTTTTCGAACAAGAGTCGCCACCGATCTTTGTCGCTATTATTCAAGACGTCACGAGACGTAATCTGGCCGAAGAAGAATTCCGTCAGTCACAGAAAATGGAATCGATCGGACACCTCACCAGCGGTGTAGCCCACGAATTCAACAACATGCTCAATGCGGTGGGCGGCTTCGCCCACCTCATTCGGCGGCAGGCTGAAAACCCCGACCTGGTACGGGAGTGGATCGACGAAGTCATCAGCGCCTCGGAACAAGCGGCCTCACTTACCAGTCAGCTTCTTTCGTTCAGCCGAAAACACCCTCTGAAAGAGCGTATTCTTGGTGTTGGCGATTTCGTCGCGGGTCACGAAAAACTGCTCGGGTCGGTGGTTGAAAAAGCCGTAGAAGCGGGCCGCCAAATCGATCTGGATTTCTGTATCCAGGACCGTGAGGTACGGATTAAATCAGACCCCACACAATTGTCTCAGGTACTTCTCAATCTTGCCATCAACGCCCGCGACGCGATGCCTGATGGCGGCCGTATTGAGATTGGCACCCAACAGATAGATGTGGCGCCCGAATATGCGGAGCGTTGCCAGGGCGCCAAAACCGGACGGTATGGCATGATCTATGTAAAGGACACCGGATCCGGCATTTCAGCCGACATTCTGCTACGAATATTCGATCCGTTTTTCACCACAAAGGCCGAGGACGAAGGCACGGGATTGGGCCTCAGCATGGTGCATGGCATGGTCCATCAATCGGGCGGTTTTCTGGATGTCGAAAGCCGAGTTGGACTGGGAACCACATTCAAGATTTTCATGCCTGCCGTCGAAGACGACATAACGCCCGAAGAGGACGATATTCAGGGATTTTGAAGCCGGCGGAAAACGAGGCTCGCAGTAACAGTAACATATGGAACGAAGCTCATGGACCTCGACCTGAAACACGTAAAAACACTTGTTGTGGAAGATAATAGCCACACCATGAAACTGGTGCGCACGATCCTCAACGGCATTGGCGTCGGGCAGGTATTCACCGCAGTGGATGGGGCCGATGCGCTCAATTTCATCCACGAGGCGGGGGAGTTGATTAACTTCATCGTCTGCGACTGGAACATGCCAAAAATGACGGGGATCGAATTGCTGCATGAGGTCAAGGCGATCCATCCTGAGATGCCTTTTCTCATGATCACGGCCCGCGCAACGGCCGAATCGGTTAAAGCGGCGCGAAAGGCAGGTGTCGATGCCTATATTGCCAAGCCATTCTCCCCGCAAACGCTGGAGGAAAAGATTATCGCGCTGGCCCGACAGATCACCGAAGCGGCGGCTTGAGCGCATCAGATCACGGCAAAATCCACGGAGAGTTTCGCTGAAACGATGTGCCATCGAGGGCCATTTGCGCGAACACGGTGATGGCCGCAATTCGCAACGGCGCCAATTTTTACTGTTCTCCCGGAATGCGAAATCTCCGTTGCAGGCGATCGTTGTGGGCGATAACGCTGGACGCACCAACACACCAACACACCAACAATAAAGTGTTGGAAATGCACATGAAGCTGGCCCTTGCCAAAGCCCGGTCAAAACCCTGCCATGGGCTCCACCTCCGCATTCGACCAGCCCGGCAACCTGAACCGCCCGCCCAGATCCAAGCCGGTTAATTTTTGGGTAATCTCGCTTAAAAATTTGCTAACGGATCGAGCGGAAAACACCTGAAATTTCAAAGTAATCTTTGAT
>CAMYJL010000477.1 GCA_947258645.1 uncultured Nitrospinota bacterium | reverse complement strand
CCACAGAAGAGATTATTAAATTAGCCAAGAAAGAACCCCGCGTTCATATATCTACGACTTGGGCGGGGAAAATCATCAAGTTTCAGATGCGCGGGTTCAAGAAAAAGTATGGCCTTTCTTTTAGTTTCTCCAATGTTTCCGGTCTGGCCAGCCGGGAGCGGATACTCAACGAGGCGCTTAGCGGAATCTACGAAAGCGATCTTGTGAATGTATCTGGTTCCTTGCGCGATAAGTTCATCAAAGCCGGCGTCATCGTTCCCATCAAGTACGCTTCTCTTTTCCCCAAGATAAAGAAGGATATTATCAGCCCCAAGGGTTATTTCTTGGGTACGGGGATGAACCAGTTCGGAATTGCCTACAATCCCAAGCTGGTATCGCCGGCGAATGCTCCGAAGGATTGGCAGGATTGTCTGAATCCAATGTGGAAGGGGAAACTGGCCGTACTCACGCGGCCCTTGACGTGGATTCAGCTGCACTTCTACTGGAAGAAAGAAAAAAGCATCGCCTACCATAAGGCTCTGAAAAACAATAAACCCGTCTGGATGTCGAGCACGAATTCGACAACTGCGCAGGTCGCCGCCGGTGAGTTCCCGCTCCTTTGCGGCGTGCAGTATCATGCGGTTAAAAACGTGTTGCGGAGAGATCCGAACGCTCCCATCAAGTTTTCGGTTCCCAAGATATTTCCCTACCAGGTTGGCGAGGCCCTCGCGGTTATGAAGGGGGGCAAAGCGCCGAACTCCGCTATTCTGCTGGCGTCCTATCTCGCTACAGACGGCGCGGCCGGCTACGGTCTTTACGGGAGGAGCAATCCGAGTATCAAGGGAACGGATGCATATAATTATATTAAAAAAGCCGGCGCCAAGCCTGTCTGGTTCGGCTGGGCGGCCGCTGGAGCGGTTCAGGCCAACGCATCTAGAGAGGTCGTGTCCACCTGGGGATTCCCCAAAGGCAGGAAGAGGAAGAAGAGGAAGTAGTCTTCCAGGTAAACACCGCGGATGGCTCTAGGAAGGTCTATCGTCGGGGCCGCCATGTCTCCGGAATGAATTCTGGCCGCTGGACCCTTTCACCGGGAGCGCCCGGCGGCCACTCCGGTGATTCCGTTTGGGTTGGCTAGCTTCAGGCCTTCTGTAACCTTCTCGATTGTCTCACCAGCAAACAAGAGGAAATGAGCCACGCTCTTCAGTGTCTTTCGGCGAAGGACGAGAGATATGAAGTCTATTGTATTGCCATATCCGGGCGTATGGGACCGAGTCCTCCTGTTGTGGAACTGGATCAAGAGCAACCTGATGATGGTTCTCGTCACGGCGTTAGTTTTGTTCCTGGTATTGGTTCCCATCACCCGCTTGATTATCACCAGCCTGCAGATTGGCCATCCCTCTTTCCCCGAAGGGTGGTCGACGGATAACTATACCGCTGCGTTTTCCACGCCCACTTTCTATGAATCCTTGGTAAGAACATTCTGGATTGCCGGATCCGGGACACTGCTATCCCTGACTTTTGCGGTTCTCCTGGCATGGCTTGTCGAGAGAACCGACATGCCGTTCCGGAACCTCGCGTGGGCGATGATCCTGATTCCGATGGCTGTCCCCAATATTTTGTTTGCGATGGGATGGACATTGCTTCTTTCCCCCAATGCCGGAGCTTTGAACGTTTTATTGCGGGGCGGACTGGATTTGGTCGGCATCCACCTGACGAAGGGGCCGATCAATATTTACTCCGTGGGCGGCCTCATTTTCCTCGACGGAATCCGGGGGGTGACAACGATTTTTCTGATGGTGGTGGGCTGTTTCCGAATGATGGACCCCACTTTGGAGGAAGCCGCCAGGGTCTCCAAGGCGAGCGGGGTGGCGACATTTTTTAAGGTGACCCTGCCGGCGCTTTCTCCTGCAATCCTCGCGGCAGGCATGTATTCCTTTATTTTGAGCATGGAATCTTTCGAGGCCGCTTTGGCGGTAGGGCTGCCGGGTGGGGTCTTTGTGCTCAGCACATTGATTTACTTCACGACCCGCGTTCAGGCCCCTCTTGATTACGGGCTGGGCGCTGTTTTCGGCGTGGTTTTCATGTGCATCATGATGTTTCTGCTGATCGGTTACCGCCGTGCCGTGCGCCACTCGGATCGGTTCTCGACGATCACGGGAAAGGGTTTCCGGCCCCGAATTATCTCGATAGGAAAATGGCGCTATTCGGCGCTGGGTCTGTTTATCGTTTTTTTCTTGGTCGCCATCATCTTG
>CAMYJL010000476.1 GCA_947258645.1 uncultured Nitrospinota bacterium | reverse complement strand
TTAGCCCCGATGAGTGATCGAAAGGTGTGTCTTCCCATTTTAATGGTGGAAGCCGTTTTCTAACCAAGAGCGCTTCCCAATCCAGAATGGAGGAGTCCTTCACTTTCGGCCGCAGGGGCAGAAGCGCGCCTCTTGGAACGCTAAAACCCCTGAATCTCCCGATAAGCCCTCAGAATTTCCTTTGCTTCTTCCGGAAGGATCTTGGCCTCTGGTTTCTCCTTCATTCTTCGGACCACTTCATGCTGACGTTCCGGTGCCATCGCTTCGAGCTTTTTGAGCCCTTCGTCTTCTTCGTGACAGTGCACGCACTTCAGCAGTGCGAGAGCCGAGTGGATCCTGTCCCGCTCCTGTACGGAGATGCGGGCACCCGGCATCTTTTCCATTTTGTCGATGATTTTTTTCAATTCGAAAGAGGACGCGTGGACGCCCAGAAATCTTCGCTCGCTGTGGCATTTCACGCACCTTTTTTCGAGAATCGAAAATGGCTCCACGCCAACTCTCCGTGCCGTTTCCATCTGCGCGGTTGTTAGCGCTGTCTTTACCTCTTTGAGTTCCGATCGGATGTCCAACACAATTTGGGCGAGGAAAACAACGACAATCGCAATAACGATTGCAAGAAACGCTGTAAGCATTCCCTGTAATCTTCCGGGACTTACTTTCATAGCCAATCCCCTTTCCCGAAGCTGATGTGCCTCATTCCCTGGTTTTATGACACAGGGACATGTTTGTCCTCGTAAATGGGCAAATTCTTGACGGCCCAATTAAACGCAAGCAGGCCAATCGAAACGATTCCCAGCGTAATAAATACCTCGGCCCAGTAGGGGTGATAGGTTTCCCTGTGTATGGCGAATTTCTAATCAAGCGGCGAGTGGTGTCTGAAAAAGCAATCGCCGATCACAGGCTACTGCTCGTACAGTCAATGGGCTCGAGTTTTCGGGAGGCACAGGGGTAAGCGTTCCTTGCTGCCAGAATTAGTCATTCACCATGGACAGGCCCAAATCGCGCCGGAGTCGAATCGTGCAACAACGCCACGCGGCGAAATCAATTCCCGCCGCCCGAAAGTTGACAGAATCCTATATAAAGACTATCTACTCTTAATATATGTCTGAACTCCCTCTCTAGCGATTTCAGTTTGAAACCATAAGGAGAAATCTCTCCATGGCCCCGGACAACTCCAAACGCATCGTGAAGTCGGGCTGTTTTTTCTGCCACGGCGGCTGCGGTATTCTCGTCCACACCGAAGGGGGCCGCGCTGTGCGGGTCGAGGGCGACCCCGATCATCCCAATAACAAGGGAGAGATCTGCGTGAAAGGCCGGGCGGGGCTTGAGGTGCTCTACCACCCGGATCGCCTGCTCCACCCCCTGAAGCGGGCCGGCGCCCGTGGCGAGAACAAGTGGGAGCGGATCAGCTGGGAGGAGGGCATCGACATCTGCGCCGGGGAGCTGGGCAAAATCATCGATCGCCACGGCCCCCTCGCCATCACCGGCGGGGACGGCACCAAGATTGACGAGGTGGCCTGGATAGTCGATCTCTTCCTGCTCAACCTGGGCAGCACCAACCGCACCGGCCCCGGCCGGGCGCAGTGCATGATGCCGCGCCGCGCCGCCTCGAGCGCCACGTTGGGCAACTACTACTCGCCCGACTACGAGGGCGGCCCCGCCTGTCTCCTCCTCTGGGGGGATCAGCCCGAGATCACCCACCACAACTCTATCCTCGGCTGGAAGGCGCTCGCCCACGTCAAGCGCGGGGGCAGCACCATCGTTATCGATCCCCGGCGAACCGCCCTCGCGCGCAAGGCCGACATCTGGCTCCGCGTCCGCCCGGGCACCGACGCCGCCCTCGCCATGAGCATGATTCACGTCATCATCGAGGAGAATCTATACGACGGCAATTTCCTCGAGCGGTGGTCCAACGCCCCCTTCCTCGCGGACCCCGGCACGGGGGAATTCCTTCGGGACAGCGCCGGCGGCTATCTCGTTTGGGACAGGGCCGCCCAGTGCGCCGCTCCGGCGGAGAGCCCCCATGTGCAACCCGCGCTCGAGGGCCGCTGCGATGTCCACGGCAAGGCCTGCAAGACGGTCTGGCAGCTTTTAAAAGAGCGCTGCGCCCCCTATGCCCCGGCCGAGGCCGAGGCGATCACCTGGGTCAAGCCCAACGATATCCGCAAGGCCGCCCGGCTCTACGCCCGGACCAAGCCTGCCGCCTTGGCCTGGGGGGTCGGGATCGACATGTGC
>CAMYJL010000475.1 GCA_947258645.1 uncultured Nitrospinota bacterium | reverse complement strand
GCTTATCTTCGTCTTCGGCGGCATCGGCGGCCTCATCAACGCCTCGGCCTCGATGAACCTCGTCGTCCACAACACCGCCTGGATCGTGGGCCACTTCCACCTCACGGTGGGCGCGGCCGTCACGCTCTCTTTCATGGGGATCACCTACTGGCTGGTTCCCATGATCAGCGGACGGCGGCTCTGGAGCACTGGGCTGGCCCTCGCGCAGGCCTGGCTCTGGTTCGGCGGGATGATCGTGTTCTCGAACGCGCTCCACCGCCTCGGGACGATGGGCATGCCCCGCCGGACGATGATGAACGCGGTTCCCTACATGCAGCCGGAATGGAAACAGCTTCTTCCGCTGGTGGGGATCGGGGGAACGATCCTGTTCGTCAGCGCCATGCTCTACTTCCTGAACCTCGCGATGACAGCCTGGGCCACCCGGGAAGCATCAACGGAAAAGCTCGAATTCGCCGAATCGCTCTCCGGCCCCCAGGACGCCCCCGCGTTCATGGACCGGCTGACACCCTGGGTCGCCGCCTCGGTCGTCCTCATCGCGCTCGCCTACGCACCCACCATCTACCGCCTCGCCACCGCGACCCCGTTCAACATCCAAGCCTTCCGGGTGTGGTAGGCTCCCTCCTCCACTTTTCCGGAGGAGGCCGTATTTGATCCCCCCCTACATCGGGCTCGCTGTGCTGGCGATGTTCTGTTACGGCGTGGCCGATTTCGCCTACGGAAGCGCAGCGCGCAAGGGCGTGTCGGCGGCGACGATGACGAGCTCGCAGGCCTGCTTCGTCCTTCCCGCCACGGCGGTCTGGGCGTGGGCCGAGGGCACGTATGTCTGGACACGGCCCGCCCTCCTCGGCCTGGCGGCGGCTGTCCTCATCTTCTTCGGCTTCTGGGCGTTCATGCGGAGCGTGAGCCTGGGCGAGGCGAGCATCAGCACGCCCATCTACCGCATCAGCTTCGTCATCACGGCGCTGATCGCGATCCTGTTTCTGGGAGAGCCAATGACCCTCCGGAAGGGGATCGGCTTTCTCCTCGCGGGGGCGTCGATCTTCTTCATCTCGAATTTCCGCATCGGCGGGGCCGCCCTGCGCGGACGCGGAGGGTCCATCATCTGGGCGCTCGCGGCCATGTGCGCGGTGGGGCTTCTCAACATCGTCTACAAGCTCGGGGTGGCGAACGGCGTCTCGCCGTCGATGTTCCTCCACAGCCAGGCGGTGTTCTTCATCAGCATCGCGTTCGGTTTCGCATACCTGACGCAGGGCGGGCCGCGCTTTTCGAGGACCGGCTGGACCCACTCGTTCACCTCGGCGGTCTCCTTCACGGGCGGAATCATCGCCTTCCTGACCGCGTTCCAGACCGGCCAGGCCAGCGTCGTGACGCCCATCGTGCAGCTCAGCTTCGTCGTGAGCGTCCTGATGGCGACCTGGCGCATGGGCGAGCGCTTCACGGCGCGCAAACTGGCGGGGCTGGCTTTTGCGGCGGCGACCATCGCGGCGTTTTCGGCGGGATAGTCCCCGGCGGGGAGCGGGCCGAAGAGCGGAGGAGCCATTTCGGACTTTCTCCACCTGATTTGCAGAGATTTAAAAAACAAAAGCTTGTGTCATTTCAGCCGATTTTCGTGGAAAGGACATCAATACCGGCTCTTCGTCATTTCCCCGTGACATCGCAATCGGTATACATTCGGTTAATATTCAGAGTACAGAGCGGACCATTCTTTCACAGAGTCGCCTGTTCGCCGCAACAGGCCAAAACTTATCCCAGCCGGAGAAAACCCATGAACCGCAGGTTCATTTTTTTAACCGCCTCGTTCGCGCTTGCGAGCCTCCTCCAGGCGGCCCCGTCGCTGGCGGCGGAAAATCTGTTCGACAAGTTCAAGGGCATCGTCGAGGGCGTGAAAAAACCCGCTTCCCTTTCCCTCAGCAACAAGGAGATCGGCAAGGGTCTTCAGGAGGCGCTTCGGGTGGGGACCGAACGCGTCGTCGGGCGCCTCGGCGTGAAAGACGGCTTCAACACAGACTCGCGGATACACATCCCCCTCCCCGACAAGCTCAAAACCGTACAATCCACCCTGCGGAAAATCGGCCTCTCCAAAATGGCGGACGATCTCGAGCTTCGCCTCAACCGCGCCGCGGAGGCCGCCACGCCGAAAGCCAAAAAATTGTTCTGGGACGCCATCTCGGGCATGACGATGGAAGACGTGCAGCGCATATACAAAGGCCCATCCGACGCCGCCACCCGATATTTCCA
>CAMYJL010000474.1 GCA_947258645.1 uncultured Nitrospinota bacterium | reverse complement strand
TTCTCGCCTTTCTGGCGGTGACGGCCCCCCACCAGGTTCACCATCTGAGCGAACAGCTCCAGTCGTTGCTTGCGCGACAGGACGCCCCCTCCCCCTCACATCACTCTGAATCGGCGGACCATGACCACTCCGGTCCGGCTTCCACACAGCCAAGCTGCCAGTTCCTCCTCGCCGGGCAGTCTTCACCCGGATGCCTGGCGCAACCACCCTCTATCGCGAATCTGCAAGAGGCACGGATCTCCGTTTTCTCCGGCCATTTTTCGGCCGAGGATTCCGTCCATCCCAATCCCTTTCCGATCCGGGCGCCTCCTCTCGTCGCGTAAATCGTTTTCTTTTTTCCCACTGAATACAGCACGCGGAACGCCGCTCCCGACCATTCCGGCTGGCGCCGCGTCGCGCACACTCCCGAGAGGAGTCAAAGGTATGTTCAGAGCCGTTGCGATTGTCATCATCCTGTTCCTCGCTTTTCCGATCACCCAAGCTGCCGGGAACGGAGATTCCCACGGACACAAAAAAGCACAGGGACATCATCAGATGGACATGGGTAAGGGAGACATCGTTCCCTGCATGCAATCAATGGTGAAGTCGAATCAAGCAAAGCCCAAGAATTACAAGAAGGGAAAGGTCGTCATCCTGAAGCCCCAAAACGGGGCCGTGGTGAAATCCCGAAGCGTCAGGGTGGTGTTCGACGTCCCGGATAAAGGCTCCACCGGAGATCATCTGCATATCTATATGGACGGCCGCTGTCTCAACATGATCAAGGCGGGAGACAGCTATGTCGTCACCAGCATGAGGGACGGAAAACACCGGATCGAGCTTCGCCTCGTCGATAAGGATCATTTCGAGTACGGCCCCAAGGCGAGCGTCGAGGTCAACGTGATCAAGGGCCGCACCAAGAAAAAACCGGGCATGGCGCACACCCAATAGCCGCTTCCGACTGGAAGTTCCCCCCGGCGCAGAGCGCATCCTACCCTCCCCTCTGCGCCGGGGAAGCGGCCCGCCTGAGGCGAAGATGGTTACCAGAAAGGACCCACGCAGGAGTACCCCGCCGAAACCCACCGAATTTTCCCCGGAATTTCCCGGATGCCTCTCCGGAACGCGCGCAGGAATGACCTCTCCGCCGGGCGGAGATCAGCCTACCCCGAAGGATCTCCTGCCTTTTTTTGCGGAGCGGCCTGGCCTGCAGATCCCATCCCCCGCCCCATTTCGAAACGGGAAATCCTGTAGTACCTTCGGTGAATCATCCACTAGCTGTTTCGGACAAACATCTTCACCGGAGGAGTCATGGCAAAACGCGCTGCGAAAAAACCGATTATCGGATTCATCGGGCTGGGCCTGATGGGCCGGGCCTTTTCGAACAACCTGATCGCGGACGGCTACCAAGTCGTCGGGACCGATCCCGACAGGTCCGCCCGGACGAAATTCCGGAAGCTTGGCGGGGAACCCGTCGACTGCCCCCGGGAGGTGGCCGAGCAGGCGGACTATGTTCTCATCTCCGTCCCCAATTCGAAGATATCCATCAAGACCGGCCAGGGGAAAGATGGGTTTCTCGCGTTCGGGAAGGGAAAGGCACCCAAGCTGGTCTGCGACACGACGACCGCCGACCCGGAAGACAGCCGCGCCCTGGCCGCCATGTGCCGCAGGAAAAAGGTGGATTATCTCGACGCTTGCGTCAGCGGCCACAGCGAGAACGTGAAAAACCGGGTCGGGCTCCTCATCGTCGGCGGCCCGGAAAAAGCCTACCGCAAAGTGGCCCCGATATTCAGAAAGCTCCTCTCCGATCAGATGTATTGCGGTCCCTCTGGCGCGGGCGCCACCATGAAGGTGTTGATCAACTACCTGGCCTGCCTCCAGCGGTGCGCCATCGCCGAGACGCTCCGCATGGGCCTCCGCTCGGGCGTGAAGGGAGACATTCTCCTCGACGCGCTGAAGCGCAGCGCGGCGAACAGCCGCCAGCTTCAGAACCGGGGGGAGAGAATGGTCAAAAAGCGCTTTTCAAAACCCGTGAGCACCGTCTCGGTCCTGCACAAGGACATCAATCTGGGGATGAAACTCGCTGCAAGGACCGACTCCATCACACCCGTCGGCAAGGCGAGCCTGCCCTTTTACGAGGAAGCGCTCCGGTCGGGCTACGGAGAGCTCGACAGCGCGGTCGTCTACAGGGTGTACGAGGATCGGGAGAAGAAGCGGAAGAAGAAATAGATCGGCGCCGGCTTGGGCTTCGGAAAACAAATCCGGACAAAAAAAAGCCCCCGTGGCTTCGGGCCACGGGGGCTTTTTATTTCGATTCCCGTCTGACCTAACGCAGGCCAGCAAGCTCCTGGAGCAGGTGCCAGTTCCGAAGCCGCCCCGCCTGGGTGGCGAGGAGCAGTTCGGAAGGATTGCCGTCCTTGTCGAACTGCTTGGCGAAGCGCCCCTCCGTCCGGGCGAACGAGATGAAGTTGATCTCCTCGCCCGTCTTCGGATTGACATACCAGTCTTTATTGGGGGCGGGATTTCCGGTCAGGTTCATCCGCTCTTTAATGGTATCGCCCTTGCGCGGATCGTAGGTAAAGACCGGGAACGCCCGGCTGTCGGCAGCGAGCTTCGCCTGCTGGCCAGAAACGTCGTCCCCGACGCCGTGCTCGGGCTGGCAGGTGGTGTATACGTTGATGACCGCCGGGCCGGGGAATTCGTTGGCTTCCATGATGGCACGGTAGAAGTGGTTGGTGTGGGCGCAGGTCGTCTGCGCGACGTAGACGTTTCCGTGCATCATGCAGATCGTGGCGATCTCCTTGCGGTTCTCGACCTTCCCTTTCACCGCTGAGCCGAACTGGCTCATCTTGGCGTCCTGACCCATGAAAGTACTGGTCGAGGCCTGGCCGCCCGTGTTCGAGTACACCTGGGTGTCCAGGACCAGCACCTTGATGTCTGCACCGCTGGCCAGCATCCGGGAGAGCGACTGGAAGCCGATGTCCAGCATGGCGCCGTCGCCCCCGATGCACCAGAGACGCTTCTTCTGGAGACCCTGCTGGTCCCACCGGGCGCGCACGCCCATCGCCACGGCCGGGCCGTTCTCGAACAGGCTGTTCGTCCAGGGCACCAGATACGGGTTGTAGGGGTAGGTGCTGGTATAGACGGTGTTGCAGCCGGTGCTGGCGACGATGCCCATGCCGTCGGCGCCGTAAACGAAACCGGTTGCGGCCGTAAACATCCGCAGGGCCGTTGCTTCGCCGCAGCCCATGCAGCTTCCGGCTCCGCCGACATAGAGAAGAGAGCGCTCGGTCAGCATCATATCGGCCAGAAACTTTTCGTTGACGTATTCTTTCGGGGTTTCGGGGAGGCTCTTGTAGAAATCCCAATCCCCCTGGAAGCCCTCCAAAAGTTCCTTCGTCTTCGGGA
>CAMYJL010000473.1 GCA_947258645.1 uncultured Nitrospinota bacterium | reverse complement strand
ATTTTGCCGGTTGGGGGGAGGTTATTGAATGGCCAGCAAGAAATATACAGTTATTTTCATCCCGAGTAATTCGAGCGGCGCTCGGCGGTTTGCCGTCGGTCGGGGCACGCTCTGGATTACCGCGCTGAGTATCTTATCACTGCTCTTCCTGAGCATTATTCTCATCCGTGATCGCGCCTCGCTTGAAATCACCCTGGCCAGTCTGTCGCCTCTTCAGGAGAGCGCCAAGGCACAACGCCAGGTTCTGGATCGGTTCGGAAACCGCATGAAGGATCTCGACACCAGTCTCAACAACCTGAAGAAGATGGAAGATCAGCTTCGCATCATGGCTTCCGTCAAGCCCCGGAAGAGAGGCGGAAACATCGGTCTGGGCGGCATCAGCAAAAACGATCTTCCCGAGCGTTTGGAAGGCTTGGCTCCCTCGGAGCGCCGGTACGTTTCCCGGCTGAACCGCCAGTTCCTCGATCTGGAGCAAAGGGCTTCCATGCAAAGCCGGGGATTCACCGAATTGGTGAGCCATTTCAAGGGAAAGCGGACTCTTCTGTCGCATACGCCCTCGGTTCTGCCCGCGCGCGGCTGGTTCACCTCGGCTTTCGGCCGGCGCACCTCTCCCTTCACGAACCGGAGAGAGTTTCACTCCGGCATCGACATCGTCGCGCGCCAGGGCACGCCCATCATCGCCCCCGCCGATGGCCTCGTGATCAAGGCCGCGCGGGACTCGGGCTACGGAAACCTTCTGGAAATCCGGCATATGCAGGGCATCGTGACCCGGTACGCGCATCTCATGAAATTCCTGGTCAGGCCCGGCAACCGTGTGAGACGGGGCGATACGATTGGCCTGGTGGGAAGCACGGGCCGCTCGACAGGGCCTCACCTCCACTATGAGGTCCGGCTAAACGGGGTTGCCGTGAACCCCCTGCTGTACATCGTTGACGCCCAGATGGCCCGAAGATAACCGTTTTTGACCTGATTTCCTGTTTTCCCTCTCTATCCTCGCGTGGTAACTTAGCCTGCTGAAAGATCGGGAGGCCCGTGGGCCCGCCCGCGCCGCCTATTACAGAATCTGCTTTTCGGAGTATTACATGGTCGGGTCGTTTTTAGAGTCGGGCCTGTCTAAGCTCGGTTCCGTCTTTGGAACAGCTAACGATCGCCAGCTGAAAAAAATCCAACCCATCGTCGACGCCGTCAATGCCCTGGAGCCTAAGTTTCAGGGGATGAGCGACGAGGAGATGCGGGCCGAGACGGGCCGCTTCCGCGAGCGTCTGGCGGCGGGCGAGACCCTCGACGACATCCTCCCCGAGGCGTTCGCCCTCGTCCGCGAGGCGGGGCGAAGAATCCTCAACATGCGCCATTTCGACGTCCAGATTATCGGGGGTGTCGTTCTGCACGAGGGGAAAATCGCCGAGATGAAAACCGGCGAGGGCAAAACCCTTGTCGCCACGCTTCCGGCCTATCTGAACGCCCTGGCGGGCAAGGGCGTCCATATCGTCACGGTGAACGACTATCTGGCCCGGCGCGACGCTGCCTGGATGGGACAAATCTACACGGCCCTCGGACTGACGGTGGGCGTCATCCAGCACGACATGGACGACGAGGAGCGCCGCGTCGCCTACGGCTCGGACATCACCTTCGGCACGAACAACGAATATGGGTTCGACTACCTGCGCGACAACATGAAATTCGAGGAGGGGAGCTTCGTTCAGCGGAGGCTCAACTTCGCCATCGTGGATGAGGTGGACAGCATTCTCATCGACGAGGCCCGTACCCCTCTCATCATCAGCGGCCCGGCAGAGGAGGCGACGCGCCTCTATAGCCAGGTCAATGCGATCATCCGGCCGCTCCTGAAGGTGGCCGAAGTTCAGGACGAGCCGCCCCCCGATCCGGACGAGTACATCGAGGGCGGCAAGGACAACATCTCCAAGGTGAAGTACGAATATCTGATCGTCGATGAAAAATCCCGTACCGTGAACCTCAAGGAAGCCGGGGTGCATGAAGCGGAGAAAATCCTCCAGCGGGAAGGCATTATCGAAAAGAACGTGGGCCTCTTCGACATGAGCAGCATCACGGTCCTCCACCACGTCGAGCAGGCGCTGAAGGCGCACGTCATCTTTGAGCGCGATGTCGACTACGTGGTAAAAGACAACGAGGTCATCATCGTCGATGAATTCACCGGCCGCCTGATGGCGGGCCGGCGATACAGCGACGGACTTCATCAGGCGCTCGAGGCCAAAGAGCGTGTC
>CAMYJL010000472.1 GCA_947258645.1 uncultured Nitrospinota bacterium | reverse complement strand
CCCAATCATGTCCTCTTCCGTATAACCGGTGATCGTTGTAAAGGCGGGATTGATCATTTCGACCTGGCGCTTTGCGTCCGTCGACATCATGGCATCGGCGGAAGCCTCGAACACAATGGAGGCCATCTGTTGATACCGCTCGGCCTCCCGACGGGCCGTGAGGTCGCGAACGAGCACCTGGGCGGCAAGATCGCCCTCGCTTTCGGCGGAAATGGCCGCGAGTTCCACGTTGATGAAATTTCCATCCGCGTTCCGCAGGTTCGTCTCCAAAAATTCAGCTTCCAGATGGTTGCTTCGCATTGCCGCTTCGATGGCGCCGCCGATACGATCCCGGTCTTCTTCTTTCACGAAGTCCTTGAAATCTCCACTCAGAACGTCGTTCGTTTCCTTGCAATCAAGCATCCGAACCATTGCCGAGTTGGAGAACGTGATTCCCTTTTCGGTTTGGATGAAGATACCATCCGGGGACGCCTCGACCAATGAGCGGTATCTTTCCTCGTTTTTCTTGAGGGATTTCTCGGCCCGTCGCCGTTCGGTGATCGCCGCGCTGGCCTTGCCCAGGGTCCACAATAGGGCGATCAAAAGGCCGGCGGCGACGGTGGTCAGGATGATCGACGAAACGAACAAAAGGCGATCCATATTCGCAAAGCGGTCGGTGACGTCATAATAAATTTCAAACGCACCGGCGAAATCACCCTCTGCTTTGCCGGTTATGAAGACGGGAACATATGTTTCCACCACGTCCGCGGTTGAAATGGGTCCCTCGAGGGTTTTTTTCTCCTTTCTCGCGACCTTGGTGAAAACGGCTCCCTTCGCCACCTGTTCCAGGAAATACGAATGGCTGTTGATCTCACCGATGTCCTTCTGCTCGGATGAGAACAACGTCTCGCCCGATTTGGAGAATACCTTGAGCTTCATCAGGCCAAGTGATCGCGTGATATTGTCGTTCTCCCGTTGGAAATCGGAAGAAATGGAGTCTTTGGTTAATCCATCTGGCCCCATCAAAAGTTTTAACGACAGGAATTCCCCGACGCGGACCGCCGTTTCCTCAGTATGCTTGATGACGGAGTCGACGAAGAGGGGGTAGATGAAGAACCTGTTGATGACGGGAAAAAAGACCGCGATAAATACTGCGAGGAACAGGACGTTTCTTAGAAATTTTATTTTTAAAATCTCGCGAAGGAAGAATATGAGTTTCATCAGAATTATTCCTGATAACCTTAACAACAGCGCCAACCATACCCATCTCCCCCCACCATAGAAACTGTTATTCCTCCGTGGCCATCTGACAGCCGGATTTTGGTGATTTACCCGAGTTCACAAGCTCATTTGATTCGATTTTTCAACTTTTTGACGTATTTCTTTCATCGTTTTCCCTCTTCACAAATTTCCCCGGACTATACCGGAGCGGGTATTGGCAGCAGGTCATCGGTCCGCTGCGGGGTTTCCCGAAACAGATTTCTCGGTACGGCAACCTCTGCCAATCGGAACGTGAGGGTACCCCCCGTAACTGTCAATCATCTCACCGATTTTGACTAGCTCCTCTCGAAGCGCTGTCAGCTGCCGGTGTTCCAGCTCCTTCGGCAAGGCCGGCGCCGGGTTGACGATGGTCGACGTGGCGCGCCGGTTTTGCCTCGACTTCTTCACCTTGCACCGGGAACGGTATGGTCTGCTGATCCGTTGCCGCTTATATTTCGATAATTCTAGAAATATAGTTGACTAGGCCCCGGACCGCGCCTACAAATATGTCATGAATATTGCAAAAGCCGCACTGTGTATGGAAAAACTGGGCCATCCGACGCGCCTGGAAATCATCCGCGCCCTGGTCCGCGCCGGGCCGGACGGTCTCAAGGTGGGCGAAATCCAGCGCCATTTGGATATCCCCGCCTCGACACTGTCGCACCATCTTCTCAATCTGGTGACGGTGGGTTTGGTCAGCCAGCAGCGGGACGGCCGCGTACTGCGATGCCGCGCCGATTACGATCTCATGGCCGATCTGGTGGCGGTGCTGACGGAAGAATGCTGCGCCGACGTTGGCAAGCATGTGGGCAAACATGTGAGCGGCCAAGTGAACGATAAGCCGGAAGAATCGAAAGCGGGATAAGGATCATGCGCCGGAGGAACACCCCATGACCGCCGTTTCCTTAGCCTTCCGCCAGATGGGGCGGCAGATTGGCCCGGCTCTTTTTGTGGAGAGTGTGTCGATAGAGCGGTAAGAGATTGAACAACAGACCCGATTTTAGCGCCA
>CAMYJL010000471.1 GCA_947258645.1 uncultured Nitrospinota bacterium | reverse complement strand
ATCTGGAGTATTGTGCGCGCAATATAAGGAGCAGGCGAATTGCGGTGGTATAATATTTTTTATACAGGAGATCATATGAGAACTGTCGATTGAGAAAATTAATTTAATCCGACATTTCCCATTCGGCTCCTCAGGCGGGGTGATGCCGGCAAAAGCAGTCTCTCGACGTTCCGTGTTTACACTCGCGCACCCTAAAGATCGAAACAAATTGTTTCTTCGTGGTAAATCTCTGGCCGCCATCTGGCTCAATCCAAGCGTCTCATCAAGCTCCCGGAGGGCGAGCAAACCCGCATCCGATGTGATGGTTGCTCCCCGGAACTCCAGCTACAATCGACGGTCGAAATCGAGCCTGAGAGGGCCCTTCGTGGCTTCACCCATTGGGTGTTCCCCACAACCGGGCAGGTGGAAAAATTATCTGTTGAATTATAAAACGCGATGGGCCTAAATGGTGGGGAAATCACGAATCCATATATGAAATCCGGGTTAAAGTGACATTCTATGTTTGAGGAAGATGAGGTGTTCCTGTGTGGCGTTTCGTCTCGACCGCGAAGGAAAAATTCGGACCGTTCGGCAACGTCCGCCCGTGGATAATCGAGGGAGTCTGCGCTTTCGCTCTGGGGCTTGCCCTGGGCTTCGCCGCGATTTTCTTCGGTCTTTTCAGCAGCCTGGAAAACGCCTCTCTTGATTGGCGTTTCCGTATTTTCCCGCGTCCCAAAACGGCCAGCCAGGATATCGCCCTGGTTTTGATCGATCAGAACAGCATCCTTCATTTCGGAAAACAGCTCGGCCGTTGGCCCTGGAAACGAACGGCTTACCCTCCCCTGCTCGAGATTTTCCGGAACGCGGGGGCGCGTCTGGTGGTGTTCGACCTGCTTTTCAGCGAAAGCAGCGATGAGGACGAAGACGCCGTCTTCGCCGAAGCTGTCGCAAAACGCCGCAATGTCATTTTTTCCTTCCAGGTGGCTCACCCCAAAGACGAAAAGCGAATCGGGGGAAAGCGCGAACTCCCTCCCGGAGGTCTTTCCTCGGCTTCCCTGAAGGGCCTTCGAATTCCCGAGTGGGGCCCCGCCGTTCCCCCGATCGGCGTTCTCGCATCATCCGCTCTCGGACTGGGTTTCGTGAATTTGTTTGCCGACGAAGACGGGCCCACCCGCCGGATGCCCTTGCTCCTCCGGCGCGGCGGGGGGACCCACGAGTCGCTCGCCCTCACCGTAGCGCGCCATCGATTTGGAAAAAACGGAAAACCCGCGCCCGTGGAAATATCCCCAAACGGGGAACTGATGCTGGCGGGGCAACGGGTGCCCATCACCCCCGAGGGAAACCTACTTCTGCGCTATCACGGCCCTTTCCGGAAGAGTTTCCCCGCGATGTATCCGGCAGGGGCCGTTCTTCAGGCGTGGATAGACATCAAGGCGGGGAAAAAACCCCGTCTCGACCCGGAGGTATTCCGGAATAAAGTTGTCCTGATTGGAGCGACTGCCGCGGGCACCTTCGATTTGCGGGCCACCCCGTTTTCGCCGGCCGACCCGGGAGTTTTCCTTCAGGCGACAGCGATCTCCAATCTGCTGGAGGGATTTTTCCTTCGCCCCGCCGGGAGACTCGCCAACTCAGCGGCGCTTGTATTCATGGTCCTCTTCTCGTCTCTGGTCATGGTTGCGCCGCTGCGGCTCTCCCTGCGGCTCGCGGCTCTTGCCGGAGGAATTTGTTTCTTTTTGATCACCTCGATCATCCTGACCGTCTGGGCCGGAATCTGGATGGAAGTCATCGTCCCGATACTGGGTTTTGGCGTCGCAGCGGGCTCGGGCCTAAGCTTGAACTACCTGCGCGAAGGCCGTCAGCGGGCCCTCATCAAGCGCATCTTCACCCACTACATGAATCCCGATCTCGTAGAGCTTCTCGTCTCCGATCCCAAACAGGTCCAGTTGGGAGGGGAACGGCGGATTTTGTCGATTTTCTTCTCCGACCTGGAGAACTTTACGAACCTCTCGGAAAGACTCGAACCGGAACAGCTGGTGTGGCTTCTGAATATCTACCTGACGGAAATGTCAGACATCATCCTGAAATATGAAGGTTTCCTCGATAAATATGAGGGTGACGCCATCATGGCGGCCTTTGGAACGCCCATCCAGTTCCCCGACCATGCGCGCCGCGCCTGCTGGGCCGCGCTGGAAAATGTGGAACGCCTCTCCCGGCTGATGGATGAGCTCAAAGATGGGAGCTACTACCAGGCCAAAGGGATTCAGCCACTCC
>CAMYJL010000470.1 GCA_947258645.1 uncultured Nitrospinota bacterium | reverse complement strand
ACGCCATTATCGCTTGTCCCGTAGGCGAGGTAGAGACGGTTCCCATACAGGACCGCTTCGTGGAGCCCGCGACCTCCAGGAGCTCGGCCCGTCGAGCCCCGCTTCCAGGGCCTGCGGGACGTGGACCTGCCATTCATACTGGGCGGTCCACGCCCGCGCGGTCACGAGGACGGCGAGCATCCGGATGCGTGCGGACAGGATGCTTCCGAACCGGAGATACTCCCCCACCCGCTGCATCCGGGAAGCCGCCTCAGGGCTTTTCAGCAAAACACGAAATGGCCCCTGCACACGGCCCCGGGGACCCTGGACAATCTCATCGTAAACACGACGCTGCTCTTCGGTCATCTGGCCCGGTTCAACAGGGTTGTTTCGGCTCATGGGACCTCCTTTCGCGGCAGAATAATTGCGTGTAATCTGCAAACATTGGCAGCAAATCTACCAAATGGAACATCTTACGGAGGGCATATACATTTCGCCATATACAGACTCAGGGATGGTTGATGATTTTTCGGGCGGCCCCCTTGAGTTCTACGATGTGCATACCCGTATTGGCACGGTCAACAAGGTAAATAAAGCCACGGTCGTCGACCTCTACATTATTAGTCTGAATTGCGATTTTCCCATTCCGAGGGGCAGTCTTCTCGGTCGTCGCAGGAATAAAAAAGGCGACCTCCCTGGGCTGGGCCGGATTCCGCACGTCGAGAGCACGGACCCCAGCGTTGAAATATGAAACAAACAGGATTTTTTTGTAGAACACCTTCGTGAATGACCAGTTGGTTGCGTGAGGTCCGAAGCGCCCGCCCACTTTGCAAAAATTTCCACTGGACTCGGGGACCTGGTACTTAAAGACAGGCGTGGGTTTTCTCTCGTTCGTAATATCGAAGAAAGTCACAACGTGCCGAGGTTCATCACACTCATTCCGGGTGGATTCGGACACCAGAGCCGCAAAGTTGCGCACCTTATTGCCACCGCTGGCTCCTCTCATCCCAATGAGCGGAAATGCGGTGTGGCCGCCCCAGTAGTACGGCATTTTGAACAGGCCAACTTGCGCGTACAGCAGGTTTTCGGAGGTGTCGGAAAAGCGCCGCTCCTTTGGCAAAGACGGATTTCCGTTCAGGAGCTTATCCCGATCTACAATCTGGAAAACGCCATTATCGCTTGTCCCGTAGACGCCATTATCGCTTGTCCCGTAGGCGAGGTAGAGACGGTTCCCATACAGGACCGCTTCGTGGAGCCCGCGACCTCCAGGAGCTCGGCCCGTCGAGCCCGGTTCTTGTCCGACCAGCCCGTAGTTCCGGATGAAGACAGGGTGCGAAGGATCGCTCAGGTTAAAAATCTGCATGACCCTGACCGCTCGCCAACCCGAAACGCTCGAGACGAGATAGGCCACTCCGGATTTGCAATCCCACCAATTCTTATGCGTGTCTCTTCTCCCCCAATGGTCCTCCTTGGTCTCCACCACGGTTTTCACGAATGTCGGGCTACCAGGGCTGGTGACGTCCCAGACCTCGTGGGAAGCGCGCCCGTTGGTTCGAAGTAAATAAACCTTCCGGGAATCCGCCCTGGGGAGGTCTTTTCCGTCGCAGACCTGTGCCATTTGCGCACCTCTGCGCCCTGGACGGCCCGGGATATGGTGAAGGTAAACCGGATTTTCTGGATTCGTTACGTCGACGATAGATGTTCCGTTCGGCTCTTTCTGCTTTGTAAGGGGGTTGAACGCATTCCCCCAATGGTGTCCCACATACGCAATCCATCTGCCGCCTTGCTGGTGAATGATCGGCTGGTAGGCGGAACGGCCCTGAAGATCGTTATGACTCACCAAAGCCATGTTATGCTTTCTGGCTTCACCAATCCGACTGGGTCTTAATTTTTGGGCCTTCCCCGGCTCGGCGGTGAAGGCCCATTGACTCATGGCAACAATCAAGAAAAGAGCATATGTCGTCCGTAGCCTTCTCATTTTCATCCTGGTTTTCCTCGATAGAATAAAGGTTGACCAAAATTTTAGAACATTCGGGCAGTTTCATTTTTACCCCACGATTCGCCCTCTTTTAATTTCGAGAAACGAATCCTGCCCGTAACGAGTTACTCATTTTAGCTGGATTCTAGATCTTTCCCCACTTCGCTCTAGGGAAATATATGGAACTACCTCGTGCTGGGATGGAAACAGACCTATAATCGAATCAGCCCCTACCGTTCTTTTAACTATCGTCCCCTCGTGCACAGAGGAGAAGGAAAAAATGGCATCTATCAGCCGGCAACTCGCGCAGTGGGTAGTGGGTCTGGGCTATGAAGATCTACCTCCCGATGTGGTCGATCGCGCCAAAGGGGTCACTCTCCACGGCCTCGCGTCCGCGCTCCTCGGCTCTCAGTCGTCGGGTAGTCAGCAGGCCGTGAATCTCATCACCAAAGAGGAAGCCGGCGTGCGCAGCGGCGCCACCATCATGGTGAACGGGACGAAAGCGACGATGGGCGGCGCCGCTTTCGCCAACTCGGAAATGATCCAGGCCGGCGGGAAGTGGGACACCTTCCGCATGCTCACGCACCCCGGCACGAGCATCATTCCAGCCGCTCTGGCCGCCGCTGAATCGGAAGGCGCCTCTGGCAAGGACTTCATCACCGGTATCGTGGCTGCCTATGAGGTCATGGAGCGGATGGCGGCCGACTTCATTCCCACGGTGATGGCGCGCGGCTTTCACGCCGGCCCTGTGTTCGGAATTTTTGGCGCTGCAGTCGCCGCGGCGAAAATCGCCCAGCCCAGTGAAGATCAGATGAACAGTACGATCGCACTTTGCGCGAGCCTCGCCGGAGGGAACCTCGAAGGCCCCCGGAGCGGCGGACGCCCCCTGCGCGAGGGCGCCGCCGTGCGCAACGCCATGCTGGCGGCCGCGCTGGCGAGAGAGGGGCACGTCGGCGGTGAAACCGTCCTCGAAGGCGAGGCGGGCTTCTATCACGCCTACGCCGGGAACAACAAGGGCCGGCTCACCTACAGCTTTTCCGGCGACACCCAGACCAGCCTGGACAGGATCACCGCCGATCTGGGTAAGGAGTGGATGTTCCTCGAGACGCTCTACCGCATCTACTCGACCGCTGGCTACAATATCGCCCATGTCGATGTCACGGCGAAACTCTGCGAGGAAAACGATATTCATTACGAGGACGTGGATCGTGTCGAGGCTGTGGTGAACTGGCTCGAGACACAGTATCCCAGCCCCGCTTTCCCGAGCCGGCGGGAGGACGGGAATTCGAGAGTAGGCGGCACCTCTTACTACACAGCGTACGGCGTCGTGAAGCGTGGCTTCCCCGTGTCGCGGAGCATGGGGGCCATCCCTGGCGTGTCGTCAGTCCCAACGGGCCTGGACGATCCGCCCGAGGTGCTTGAGCTCATGGAGCGGGTGACGATCATCCCTTCCCACCGGATGACGCTCTT
>CAMYJL010000469.1 GCA_947258645.1 uncultured Nitrospinota bacterium | reverse complement strand
TTTCAAACCGGCCACCCGGATTCCCTGACTGGAGAGCTCCCCCAATACCTTGATTTCTTTTTTTCTCACCTTTTTCTCTTTCTCATCGATAATCCAGACGAAGCTCTGTCCTTCTTTCGAGAAGACCGAGGAAATCGGAATCACATACCCCTGCCTCTCCAAATTCTCAGGCAATTTCACATCCCCCCAGGCGACCCCCGCCATTCCGGGAAGAATCTCCACGCCTTCGGGCGGCTTCATGATCAGGGTGACCGGGTAGGTTCGGGTGGTTAGATTGGCTTCGGCTCCGACCTCTTTTATCTTGGCGGGGATCTCATGTTTGGGGAAGGCATCGAACCGGACCCGGGCGGCAGTCACATATTTGGCGAGTCCGATCAGGTTCTCGGGGATATCCACGACGAATTCGATCTCGGAGTTGTCCACCAATCGGACGACAGCCTGCTTCGCCCTGACGTCCTGGAAATTCTCGACGAATTTGGCCGCCACTTTTCCATCGAATGGCGCCCGAAGACTCGAGTAGCGAAGATCATCTTTGGCCGTCTGGACCGTGGCCTGAAGGGACATGATTTCAGCCTGTTTGGCCGCGATATCCTCTTTCCGTGCACCCTTCTGACCGATCTGCAGCTCTTCCCTGGCGCGGCGAAGCTCCTCATCGGCTTGATTCTTGGCCTCCCGCTTTTGGTCCACAACATTCTTCGATACCGCCCTGGTCTCCAGGGCCTTGGCAAATCGCTTGTATTCCAGATCGGCTATCCGGAAAGCCGCCTCCGCCTTTCGGACCGCCGCCTTGAGTTTGCGAAGCTCTTCCGGGCGGGCGCCCGTCCCTCCGAATTCCGGAGGCGGACCTCAAAGTCATTGGGGTCGATTCGGGCCAGTACCTGCCCCTTCTTCACCTCGTCCCCGACATTTACCGGCAGAGAAATGAGCGGTCCAGACACCCGGAAAGAGAGGTTGACCTCCTGGGTCGCTTTCGCCCGGCCCGGGCGGGGTTGGCGCTCCAACTCCTTGGCGTCGCCAACCCGCATGGCCCTGACGGGCCGGATGATTTCCCGGCGAACCTTCTGTTCTTCGCAACCCCAAAGTAGAGACAAGCTTAAAACGGGAAAAAGGAGGAGCCGAATTTTCTTTGACAAATTCATGTACTGGTCGGGTCTCATGGTTCGCTCCGGGGGCTGTTTTTTCACCTGTAAATTTCAGCCAAGCATACCTATCGTTTCAGAGGCTGGCTGGGAATTTCCTGATTTCCGCCATTTACATTCATTACCGACTGGATGTCTTTCGTCTCCCGTTCCGGAGACCAACCGCCTCCCACGGCCCGGTAGATTCGGACGAGATTCCTCGCCACCTCCCCCTTGCTGACGGCGAGTTGATCCTGGAGTTGAAGCAGGGACCGCTCGGCATCCAGGACGTTCTGGAAGTCGGTCAATCCCGCAAGGTACCGCTCCTTCACCAAACGAACCGAACGTTCCGTAGCCGCCACGGCGCGGCTCAGCGCCTCTCGGCGGGCGCCTTCTCTCGAGTACGCGACCAATGAGTTTTCGACTTCTTCCATGGCATTCAGGATGGTTCGCTCGTAGCGGACCAGATTTTCCTGCACCAGCGCCTCTTCGGCCTTGATTCGGTTCCGGATCCGAAGCCCATCGAACAGGTTCCACCGAAACGAGGGTCCAAAGGACCAGGCCCGGTTCGCGCTATTGAAAATGCCCGAGAAGCTGCCCTGGGCGGATTCAAAGGCGAACGTGCCGGTCAATGAAAAACGCGGAAACAGGTCGGCTGTCGCGACGCCCACCAGGGCTGTCTGGGCCGCCAGCTCCCGTTCGGCGCGCCGGATATCGGGCCGCTGCCGAAGCAGGTTCACGGGGAGGCCCAGGGCGACTTGCTCCCGGTGGGCGGGGATCGAGGCTGCCGGCTTCAATTCCGCCTGAAGGGTGCCCGGGTGTTGCCCCAGCAGGACGGCAATCCGGTTCACCGCCTGGGTGAGTCGAATCTCCAGCGTGGGGATAGTCGATTCTGTGCTCGCAAGGTTCGATTCGGCTTGGGCCACATCAAGCTCGGGTGCAATTTCGGCACGAAAGCGATCCCGGGTGAGCTTCAGGGAGCCGCGTTGGGTTTCGACATTCGCCTCGGCGATTTGAATGCGCTCTTGCAGTGTGCGCGCATCGATATAGTTGAGGGCCACTTCCGAAAAAAGAGACACCAGAGCGTCGCGGTAGTTTTCAGCCGATGCACTGAGAAGCGCGTCGGAGGATTCTACGGAGCGCCGAATTCGTCCGAAGAGGTCTATCTCCCAGCTCGCGTCAAGTCCTGTGCCGTATAAAGTATCGGTTCTCTCCTGAGGAGGGGGAGTAATTCTCGAGATCCCCTCACTGACCCGACCCCTTTCGGCAGCGCCAACACCGTCTACCTGAGGGACCAACTCCCCAGCCGCGATTCCGCGTTGCGCCCGGGCAAAAAAGATTCTCGCCACCGCCTCTTTGAGCTGAAGACTCCCCTGCCGGGAGCGCTCAATCAGACTGGACAGAACCGGATCGTCAAAGGTGGTCCACCATGTCTGGAGGGGGGCTTTGCCTTCCTTGAAGCCCTCCATCAATTTTTGATTCCATGCGTCCGGGGTATCGATTTTCGGCTGGGTATAGTTGGGGCCGACGGCGCAACCATAGACCAGCCAGATCAGGCCAAAAAGAACACTTGCAAGGCGAATTTTCATTTCATAATTCCAAATCACTGGAGAATTTTTAAGGTTAATTTCATTAGAACATCTAAAATGAATATGTGTCAATTTTGCTAACGGCTGACTTTCTGGATTCGGCTCATAGGCTATTCCGAATTAGTCACTTTGGCCATTCTGGAACCTTTCTTCAAATCAATCCTCCCTTGTGGTTCAATTTGAGATCATCATAATGCTGGTATTCTTTCTCAATCTTTCTCAGTCAAAAAATGGAGAGCATCGGAAATGCGAAACCTCGGCTGGAGGATATTCCTATCGATCGTTGTCTGGCTGATAGGAATCGGCGCTGCCATATCGGCCGAACAAGTCAATGTTCCAATGGTTCTCGTCCCCGCTGGAGAATTCATCATGGG
>CAMYJL010000468.1 GCA_947258645.1 uncultured Nitrospinota bacterium | reverse complement strand
CGTGATCTGGGGCGGCCTGGCTGCTCTGGTTTCCAAGGAGTCCAAGACGGTCGAGATGAGCAATCTCACAACCCGCGGCGCGGTCGAGGACATCCGGCTGATTGAATCCGGCAAGGTTGAGTTCGCGCTCGGCGTCGCCACGCTGCTCGACCTGGCCATCAAGGGCAAGAAGATGTTTAAAAAGCCGTATAAAAACCAGTGCGGCGTTGGACCAGGAACCGCCTCGTTGTTCCATATCGGCGTCAAGAAAAGCTCGGGCATCAAGACCCTGCAGGATCTGAACGGCAAGCGCGTCAGCTTCGCCAAAAAGGGCAGCAGCACGCATTTCATGACGCGGACTGTCATCAAGCTGGCCGGTATCAAGGTGCGCGAGGAGAATCTGGGATGGAACGTCGCCGCCGACGCCGTGAAGGACAACAGGCTCGACGCGTTTACGATTCCGAATCCGGTGCCCTCGCCGGCGTTCGTGAAATTCGCCACCGCGCAGCCCATCACGCTGATTCCGTTGGATGACAAAATCCTCAAGAAAATGCTGACGATGAACAAGGCCTACTTCCCGATCAGCATTCCGGCGAACTCCTACAACGGTCAGGACAAAGTGGTGCCCACCATTGGCTATACGGCCTGGACGATCGCCGGATGTAAAGTCCCGGCAGATGTGGTGTACGAAGTGACGAAACTGAACTACTCGGCGAAGGGCAAGCAGTTCCTTCTCAGGGTCCACAAGGGCTGGGCTACCGGGTTCAAAATCGCGCCCGCGCTTGATCAGATGGAAGCGATCAACATGAAGATCCATCCGGGCGCCGCCCGCTATTGGAAAGAGAAGGGCCACAAGATTCCGGCCGGCATTCAGTAAAAAAAAATAATCGCATCTCCCGGGGAGGCTTCGGCCTTCCCGGGAGGGCGGTTTTTTTTTCCGCCTCTGAATTTCTAGATTTTAAGGGGTTTCACGACTCTCATGGTGAGCGCTCATGGCTGTTGAATCATCTGGTTTTTTGGCGAAGTTAAGAGACTTTCTAGGCGCTGGTCTCTCTAATCCCCGGACGCTTTCCGGTGGGTACCTATGGGCGCTGAGAGTCCTGGGTTTTGTATTCGCTGTCTATTTTCTCTTCGGCGCCGTCAACGGCAGCTATACGCTGTTTGGCCCGAGAGACTGGAAGATGTTCCATGAGTTGCGAACCCTGAGATATCCGTATCTGCCTTACTATGGTGAGCAGTACACGTTGCCCCTGTTCCTGTTCTTTACCTCGTGTTTGACGTTCATGCTCTATCCCGCGCGGGAAGCCTCTCCCCAGGATCGGCCTTCGGGTGTCGATCTCACATTCTGTGTACTTTCATTTTTTATTCTTTGTGAATTTATCTATTTCTATGATGCGCGGGGAGACAGGGCCGGGTTCGTCGAGTGGAACGACGTGGTGTTCGGCTTCACCGCCGCCTGCCTCGTCTGGGAGGTGTGCCGCCGCGTTCTCGGGCTGGTGCTTCCCATGATCGCTGTGGTGTTTCTTCTCTATGACTGGTTGGGAAATTATGCACCCGGATTGTTCTCCCACAAGGGAAACGAATTCGCCTATGTGGTGGGCTATCTCTACAGCCAGGAAGGCATATACGGCGTTATCACACGGGTTTATGCCCAGGTCGTGTTCATCTTCCTCGTATTCGGCGCCCTGCTTCAGGCGACCCGGGTGGGCGATGTGTTTGTGGATCTGTCCTTCGCCCTCGTGGGCCGCTATAAAGGGGGCGCGGCGAAGGCCGCCGTCGTCTCGAGTGGCATGGTCGGCTCCATCGTCGGCAGCGGGGCGGCGAACATTGTCATCACCGGGACTTTCACGATCCCCTTGATGAAAAAGGCAGGTTTCAAGCCCACCTTCGCGGCGGCAACCGAGGCGGTTGCCAGCATCGGGGGTCACCTCATGCCGCCGATCATGGCCTCGACCGCCTTCATCCTCGCCGCCATGACCGAGACGCCCTATTGGAAAGTCGCCTTGATCAGCCTCGTTCCGGCGCTGCTTTACTATCTGTCCGTCTTCATGTCGGTGCACTACTACGCGAACCGCCACAACCTGCAGGGTCTCGAAAAGCACGAGCTGCCAGATTTCTGGGCAATTCTTCGCAAGGATGGCATCCTTCTGGTTCCGGTCGCAATTCTCATTATGTTGCTGGTCCTGCAATTCTCGCCGTTCTTCGCCGGCTTCTGGGCGATCGCGGCGGCGATAGTTTTCAGCACGATCAGGCAAAAATGCTGGTATCTCCTCGGCATCGAG
>CAMYJL010000467.1 GCA_947258645.1 uncultured Nitrospinota bacterium | reverse complement strand
GCCGAATGGCGCGGGGAGTTCGAACCACTCCTGAACTCCGATGCCGCGCCTCTGCGTGTCGAGCGCATCTGCAAGGAGCTCTCAGATTTTCTCCCCTCGGACGCGATGGTCCTGGCGGATACGGGGCACTCGGGCATGTGGATGGGCGGCATGTTCGACATGACCGACCCGGGCCAGAGCTATGCCCGGAGCTTCGGGCATCTGGGCTGGGCGTTCTCGGCGGGTCTGGGCGCCAAATGCGCTTTGCCCGACCGGCCCGTCCTCACCTTCACGGGCGACTCGGGGTTCTGGTATCACATCGGCGAGATCGAAACGGCCGTGCGCTGGAAGATCAACGCCGTCACGCTCGTGAACAACAACAGGTCCGGGAATCAGTCGAAGCGGGGCTTCGATGTTGCCTACGGTGGGCAGCAAACCGAGAAGGCGCACGAGATGTGGATGCTCAACAAGGTGAATTTCGCGAAGATCGCCGAGGACATGGGAGCGGTTGGAATCCGCGTCGAAAAGCCGGGTGACCTCAAGGGCGCACTCCAGCAGGCATTCGAGGCCAACGCGCCCGTCATCATCGACGTCGTAAGCGACATCGAGTGCATGGCCCCGATCGCTTGGGCGCCGTAAGGAGAAGCACTCGTAGAACGGGTATTACTCTTACGAGTTGAGGATCAAAAGAACGTGCCGGGGGGAGGGGAGCCTCCCCCCGGTATTTTTATCCGGCAAGTGAATTTTCACATGTTTGGCATGCTGCACCTTCGGAAAGGGTTTGAGCATTCGCTTGTGCTTGAAATGTTCTTTTCCGAGGAGTGAATAGGTGGCCGGGAGTTCGGTGAATCCTGTTCGGAGTCCCAGCGGCCGGAATGAGCGGATTTTCTGTGCATGATGAATGAATCATGTGGCTCCGAAATCGGAATTTCCGGCGCCTTGCTTTTGATGAAGAGGAAAATTTCGCATGCCTGAAAAATTTCAGGGCAAACCGCGCTGTTTAATCACTGTGCGTCCATAGGGAATGCGTCGCTTCTGGGTACATTCCGGGCAAACAAGGATTTGTGTGGATGTTTTCCGGGGTGAGAAAATTGTCCGCAAATCAGGGTCCACCGCGGTTTTAGCCAATCGAGTTTCCCGCTCCTTCAATTTTTCAAATTCGGTGATTTGCTCTTTCAGCTGGGCGAAAAAGGCGTCCGGACCCCCTGGAAATGCATCCAATTCCGGCCGGGACATGCTGTCCGAGAGTTCCACCTGAGTAGCGCCGTTTGGAAGGTTCCTCAAGAAGATGGCTTTCGAAATGAACGGGTCGAGGGAGACAATCCTGCCGGTTTTCCGGACCGCTTCTTCAATCGTTTCTTTGTTTTGATGCATCACCCGAACCGCCGCCGAAAATACGATGTCGAATGAATGGTGAATTTCCCTCGAAATTCCCCCGTCCGGTTGCGTGGCTACGACCCTGTCGTGGCGCGAGGCGCAACCGGGGATTAGAATGAGGGAGATCAGAAGCAGGGGAAAATAGCCAAATCGACCAACCATTTTGGGCCTTTCTGTATCAGGAAAACAAAAAAGCTGAATTATTTTAATTAATTGTATTATATTTTGAACGATAAAGTCAAAATGTCCATTATGGATTTTTCGGCGCGTGACCACTTTGGCGTCCCTTGGACCCCGGCCAAGGACAGTTCATGTTCTGTATTCGCGTGCGGGGGGGGGCTTGTGCCTGAAGATATCCAGGGTCATGAGGACCCCGAATTGAGATAAGGCAGGGGAATTGGAATTTCGCTGGTGATATGGAGATATGAACTTTCTGACTAATTCACGAGCCATCCTTCGGTACTGGGCTGGCCCAAATATCTATTATCATTCCCTGTGCCAGTTATGGTGACCATTTTTCCTTAATTCACCGATTCCCCGTCTCAAGGAAATGTGGAATGCGGATATTAATGGGAGCAACCCGGCAGGAATTGTGGATGGGCAGGGCAAGAAGGATTTCCGGCATTATTTCTGAAAAGAAGGGTTCAATTCAGAGCATTTTTTACAGATAAAAAGAACGAATCGAACCTCAAATTAGTACATTCTCGGGCGCAATATTTTATATTTTTTGTTTTTTCGCCCTTTCCCGAAAACTTGAACGCCGCCTTCACAAAACCGGTGTGTGCCCAATCACTGTCTCCGCGCGGTAAAACCCCTAAATTAACTTCTGTCAGACGCCCCCCGGGAATGGGGTATTGGGGCCCGGGGCGGCGTCTTGATGAAGGGGTTATTCAATACGGGATTTGAATGGGAGGAA
>CAMYJL010000466.1 GCA_947258645.1 uncultured Nitrospinota bacterium | reverse complement strand
GCCCGCTGAAGCTTCTCCTGCGCCTCGGAAGCATATCTCCCTTTCGGGAAGCGTTTCAGGAAATTCCTGAATTGTTCCGGGTTCATTTGTGACAAGGCATCGTAATAGGCGAGCCGCTCCGACCAAAAGGCGGCCTGGCGGACATTGTGCCCGCTCGGATGCTGCTCCAGGTACCGGCGGTAGGCTGGAGACGTATGTATCTGGCTGGCGGCCCTGAAGTCCGCATCGTCGAGCAACCGGCGAATTTCATTTGCCTTGGGATGATTGGGGTTGCGGAAGAGAAATTCACGGTAGGCTGCGGGAGAATTCTGGGCCAATACGCCTCGATAATTCAAAGCACCGCCGCAGCCACCCAGCGCAAGAACCATCAGCACAACCCCGCCCAATCTGACGGTGGAAAATCGATTTCTGAGCCAGCAACTTGCGGAGCGCTCTTTTGTCTGCAATTTCAACCTGCCTTCAGCGAGACGGCCTTTAAACAGGAGGCCAGGGAAAGCTTCTATACTCTTCCGGATGAGGCAATCGGGGCTCTTTCAAAAACGCCTTGATCCGCCGGCGGAATATCGCCACTTCTTCTTCTTCGAGCAGCGCTTCCACTTCCCGGCACAATGAGCTGCCCTGATCGCCAAGCTCATTATCAAGCCGTTTCAGGTCATTCACAAGATTCTCGGACAAATTCTGGCCGGAATAATCCCAGATCACCGTTCGAAGCTTGGGATCGGCATGGAAGGTCAGCCCGTGGTCGATGGCCCAGACACGGTTGTCATCTCCCTTAAAACAGTGCCCTCCCTTGCGGTCGGTGTTGTTCACCAGGAGGTCAAAAACGGCCACCAGAAACAATTCCGGGCGGCCCTCCTCCCGCAGGGAGAAATAATTCGATTTTTTGTCATGCGGAACAAAGAGCTGCATCGAGCCCTCGCCATGGGGACCATCCCGAATCACGGTCGGGGGGATCAGGTGCCAGCCAAGAGCCTGGCTGACCAGGAACGAACACCTCTCCCGCCGGTGGAGCGTCCCGTACGGAAAATCCCACAGCGGCCGCTCACCGCTGGCGGGCTTGTATATTCCGAGAAATGACAGGTCGTCCGCCCGAAGCTGGACCACGAAGGTGTAATTCGAGCCCTGCGGGACGAGCTCACCTCCCTCCACCTCCCCCGTTAAAAGTAACTTTTCTATCTCGCCCGGAGTCAGACGATACGCCTCCTGGCCGGAGAAATTTTGTGCGTCGTCAGGGTTTGGTTCGGAATTTAGTTGAGGTGCCACTCCCGCTTCCTATTTCAAGGCGGAAATTGAACTAGTGATTGAAATGTCCGTTTCTATTGGGGTCGACTTTTCCCGAGGCAACGAGCGCATGGCGCGAAAGCGCATCCACGCCTCGTCCGGAAGCGCAAAGCTCCAGGCTTTTTGTCACAAATTCCTCCGATTGGGTCACTTTCAGGCTGAGTTGCAGCTTGGCCGTCCCCTGCATTTCTCTCTCGAAGGACTCTTCCGGCTCTTCTTCACTCTCCGAACCGGGATCGGCTTCTTCATCTTCCTGTTCGTCATGGAAAAACAGCGTAAAATGCTCACTTCCGGGCCCGACGGCAAGCCCCAGCCGACCCACCTTGAACTCGAGAATTTCGCTGGAATTGCCCCGCAGGGATTCCGGATCATCCAGGCGGAGAATTTCCGTATCCTCTTCCATTTCCTGGGTTTCCTCATCAGACTTTTTCAGGGCCTCATTTTCAATCATTCTCTTGACCGCCATGGAAAGCCCGTACAGTTGTTCCTTCTCCAGCCACAGCGTAGCCGCGGCCGGGGGCGTTCCGTCAATCAGGAGCCGGAAAACACGCTTTCCCGGCATTCCGAGAGATTCGGGCGTCACCGTTTCCACCAGGCCAAAATTGTGTTGCGAAGAGTACATATATTTTCCCGCTCCCGAATGATTTGAAATTCTCCGTGCGAGGGCCTTGCCGCCTCACCGCCAAGAATCCACCGGCAGGAGTCACCATCACTCCTGCCTTTTCCGTTTCCCAAGAAAATTATCTGACAAAAGTCCGGGAAATGCGGCTTTCGCAATCGCCCCGGCAATACTATAATTCGCTTTCCTGCCCCCGCCATGGCACTTTGAGCGGGGGGCCATCATTCACGGTATTTCCGTTTTCGTCCGCCTTGAATCAGGGCAACTCAATGCCACCAGCGAGAAAAAAACCGACCGTCGAGGCCCGGCCCGGCATGATGGAGTATTTCGGCCTGGACCCTGATCGACAATGGCCTCGTGGATACAATATCCAGTTTCATCGATCCCCACAAACCCTAGCGCCTCAGGCTTTGCCGTCCAGCCGCTCCATTTCTTTTTTCAACTCCCCCGGATCGGCGCGCGGCACGAGCCCTTCGTCCAGGCGCACGCCCAGGCCCAGGGCGACCCGGTTAATAAAGTTAAAATAGGAGATCACCGCGACCAGATCCACGATGGCGGTGTCGTCCAGACCCTCCCCGCGCAGGTTTTCCACCTCCTGCTTCCGGATATCGTCCGGGGCTTTGGTGAGTCTGCGCGCAAATTCAATCATAGACCGCTCCCGGGAAGAAAGATCCGCCCCGTCGGGGTTTTCGGCCAGTTCCCGGGCGCGGGCGTCGTCGCCCAACTCCTCACGGAGAAACTCCCCGTGACTCGTCTTTCAGTAGAAACAGCCGTTTGCCTTGGATACGGCTACGGCGATGGTTTCGCGCTCCACGCGCGAAAGGCCCGACTCTCCGTGCATCAAAGCGAGGTAGAGGGAGCGGTGCACGCGCATCAACTCGGGCCGGTTGCTGAAGGGCCTCGAAATGTTGGGCGCATACCCGAATTTTTTCCGGCCCGCATCGTAGAATCGCTTGACGAGCCCCTCGGCCCCTTCCTCGGGCACGGCGTACACCCACGCCCTCGGCTCGTTGGGTTCCTTCGCTGGGTTTTGCATATCGTTTCGTCTCTCCAAAAAAGGCTGTTATTCGCCTCGGATAACCGCCGCCATTCCCCTCTTCTTCACACTCCCGAATAACACGCCTGAATCCCAAAAAAAAGGTGCCGCCCGGGGACACCTTGCCAAATAGCCGCACTCAAGCGATATTCCTTTCAGACAAAATCATCCCAATGGGGGGTTCACTCGGCGCCTCACCCGCCCCGGGCGCAGGCGC
>CAMYJL010000465.1 GCA_947258645.1 uncultured Nitrospinota bacterium | reverse complement strand
GGCTTAAATTTACAGGTGAAAAACAGTCACCGGAGAGAACCATGCGACCCAACCAGTACATGAATCTGTCAAAAAAAATTCGGCTATTCCTTTTTCCTATTTTGAGCTTGTCTCTCCTTTGGGGGTGTGAGGAGCAAAAAGTTCAGCGGGAGATCATCCGGCCCGTCAGGTCCATGCGGGTTGGCGACGCAAAGGAGTTGGAGCGCCGACCCCGCCCGGGCCGGGCCAAAGCGACCCAGGAGGTGAATCTCTCTTTCCGTGTGTCGGGACCGCTCGTTTCTCTGCCGGTCAATGTCGGGGACGAGGTGAAGAAGGGACAGGTACTGGCCCGTATCGACCCCAATGATTTTCAGGTCCGCCTCCGGAATACGGAAGGTCAACTCGCCCGGGCACGGGCGGAGTTCCAGGCGATGAAGACTTGCGCCCGTCCCGAAGAGATCAGGAGACTTGAAGCGGCGGTTCGGGAGGCGCAGGCCAACTTCCGGCAGGCCGATCTGGAATACAAGAGATTTGCGAAGGCCCTGGAGACCAGGGCGGTCTCGAAGAACGTAGTAGACCGAAAACTGGAGCAGAGAACGGCGGCCGAAGAAAGACTCAAACGGGCCCGTGAGGACATGCAGATTGGCCGAAAGGGCGCACGGGATGAAGACATTGCGGCCAAACAGGCCGAAATCATGTCCCTTCAGGCCAAAGTCCAGACGGCCAAGGATGATCTTCGCTACTCGAGCCTTCGGGCGCCATTCGATGGAAAAGTGGCGGCCAAATTTGTCGAGAATTTTCAGGACGTCAGGGCGAAGCAGGCCGTCGTCCGATTGGTGGACAACTCCGAGATTGAGTTCGTCGTGGACATCCCCGAGAACCTGATCGGACTCGCCAAGTATGTGACTGCCGCAAAGGTCCGGTTCGATGCCTTCCCCAAACATGAGATCCCCGCAAAGATAAAAGAGGTCGGAGCCGAGGCCAATCTCACCACCCGAACCTACCCGGTCACTCTCATCATGAAGCCGCCCGAAGGCGTGGAGATTCTTCCCGGGATGGCGGGGGTCGCTTGGGGGGATGTGAAACTGCCTGAGAATTTGGAGACGCAGGGGTATGTGATTCCGATTTCCTCGGTCTTCTCGAAAGAAGGAAAGAGCTTCGTCTGGATTATCGATGAGAAAGAGAAAAAGGTGGGCAAAAAAGAAATCAAGGTCTTGGGGGAGCTCTCCAGTCAGGGAATCCGGGTGGCCGGTCTGAAAGCCGGGGTATGTATCGCAACGGCCGGCGTGAATTTGCTCCGCGAGGGACAGAAGGTACGCCTCCAAAAATCTTCGGCTCGGAGTCCTAAAAAGTGAATTTGACTGCCATTGCCCTCGAAAAACGAGCGATTTCTTATTTTGCCATTTTCTTGATTGTGGTGGGCGGAATATACAGTTACTTCCAGCTCGGCCAGCTTGAGGACCCCGAATATTCCGTCAAAACGGCTGCGATCATCACGACGTATCCCGGGGCGAGCGCGAAAGAGGTCGAGCTAGAAGTGACCGACCGGCTCGAGCTGGCCATCCAGGAAATGAGCCAACTCAAAAACGTCTACTCCATGAGTCGGCCTGGTTTTTCGTTGATCAAGGTTGACATCTCCCCAGAGTATTGGTCGAACGTTTTGCCTCAGGTGTGGGACGAGCTTCGAAAGAAAATCCGGGATGCCCGGGAGAAATTTCCCCCCGGCGTCTCTAAACCGGTAATTGCCGACGATTACGGCGATGTGTTTGGAATGCTGTTCGCGGTGACAGGAGACGGCTTTAACTATACCGAATTAGAAAACCATGTGAAGGACATCCGAAAGGAACTCCTTCTGGTCAAAGGAGTCGCCAAAATCGTCCTTTGGGGTGTGCAGTCAAAGGCCATATATGTTGACGTTTCTGAGTCCCAGCTGGCGAATCTGGGCTTTACCCCGGAGGAATTGGCGGCCACGCTGCAATTTCAAAATAAGGTCGTACAAGCGGGCCAGGTGGACGTCCAGAGTGAGAGGCTTCGAATCGCCCCGACGGGTGCCTTCAAGCGGCCTGAGGACATTGGAAATCTGACCTTGCGCTCTCTTCTTCTCGGAAGAATTCAGGGGCAGTCCGATTCCACCGGACGGGACAGCCTGCTTCGCATTCGGGATATCGCCCAAGTGCGGCGGGGCTATCAAGACCCCCCCCAAAATCTCATGCGCTTCAATGGAAAAATCGCTATCGGGATGGCGATCTCCCCCCTGAGTGGGACCAATGTGGTGAAGGTGGGTGAAGTCGTCGAAG
>CAMYJL010000464.1 GCA_947258645.1 uncultured Nitrospinota bacterium | reverse complement strand
AACGGCGTTCATCTTCCGCGATAGAAGCAGACCCTTCGCTTCGCTCAGGATGACAGGCAAAAAAACGGGGCGCGGAATCCGGCCTGGACTCCGCGCCCCGCTTCGTGCGTCAGGCTTCAGCCGCGCCCTACTGGGGGGGGTTCCGGGAGGGTTTTCGTGCTCGGCACGCAGAGCTCCCTTTCCTCCATGGCGTCCAGCTCGAGCGGGCCGAACTGGTTGTTCACATGGACGCCCTTGGCGACGGGCCCATGGTACAGGCGGAACAGCGAAGAAAAATCGAAGAAGTCGATCTTCTCCCTCACCTCGCGGACGGCATAGCACATGAGATGGGCCTCCGGGTTCTGGATCTCGGTGACCTCGCCCTTCACTTCTTTTTCCACCGGGTTGCAGAGCCATTTCGGGCGCCTGACAGAGAATTTCTTCCCCTCCGGCTCGTTGAACTGGTCGGTGAGGGTGACTTCGGCCGGCTCGAACGCGGGCGCGCCCTCCGAAAGGGCCACTTCGTAGCACTTGAAGTGATCGGCCGGGAAGGTCTCGGGGAGATCTTCGTCGGGAATCGGCGCTTCGAGGTCCTTCAGGCTCGGAACGAGCAGGCTGACGGGCCGGACCGTGTCCACGAAAACCGTTCCGAACTGGTTCTCGACCTCGATGAAGGTCTGGGGCAGGTGCGCCGGCGCGCCGTAGGGCTTCCGGATGCCGTAGCCCACGAGGTGGGTGACGGGGTCGTTGATCGGGGTGACCTCCTCCTCCTGGTCCACCACTCTTTTCTTCTCCGCCGGGTTCATGAGGCGCCTGGGCCCCCTGACGATGAACTCGCCCTCTTCGAACTGATCCGCCAGCCTCACCCGGAAGGATTTGAAATACGCGAACAGGTTCGACTGCCTCGCCTTGTAGGAGAGGTAGTGGTCGGGGGGCTGGGTTAGGATGCAGACATCTCCGATGCCGTCGTGGTCCGTGTCCGCCTGATCCGGGTTCGCGTCGGCCGGGCAGTTGTCGCAGGCATCGCCATAACTGTCACCGTCCGCGTCCTCCTGATTCGGGTTCGCGGTCGTCCGGCAGTTGTCGCAGACATCGCCCACGCCGTCGTGGTCCGTGTCCTCCTGACCCGCGTTCGCGTTGGCCGGGCAGTTGTCGCAGACATCGCCATGGCCATCGACGTCCGCGTCTGCCTGATCCGGGTTCGCGGTCGTCGGGCAGTTGTCGCAGACATCGCCCACGCCGTCGCCGTCCGCGTCCGCCTGATTCGGGTTCGCGTCGTTCCGGCAATTGTCCGAAGAGTCTGGGACGCCATCGCCGTCGGAGTCGGTAATATGCGAGCTTGCCAAAATGATCGGTCCATCGGCGTTTGCCGCCGTATCGGTCACCGAGACTTTATGCGTGGATATTTGGGTGACACGGGCAAAGGTCCGAGCCGCCGCTGGCGCGGGGTTGTAGACCCCACCAGAAAAAAGCAGGGCGCTCATCCAGAGGATGATCATTGACGTGAAAAGTCTGGGGTACTGGATCATGTCATTTCTCCACAAATAAAACGTGTGAACCTGAACGCCCTCCGTTCTTCCATTTCAAAATTCGTGGCGTATGGACAAAAACTATCTTGGCGGCCACGGGGGCACTCGGTTCGGTGTAATGAGCAATAATAGCTAAATTAATCTATCAGGCTATATTATACAATAATAGACAAAACTGTTCCATGTAAATAAATTTGACATTTTCGTGTGTGTCGACCGCAGGGGTCCTTCATGAAAGGGTTTCACGAATACGGGGGGGGTTACGCGATGGAGGGAGGAAGGCGGGAAGCCCCCCTAAAGCGCGGAGCTGCCGCCGTCAAGGTGGAGGATCTGGCCGGTCATGAAGTTGCTTTCTGAACTGGCGAGGTAGCGGGCGAGGCCCTGGATCTCTTCGGGGTCGCCGTAGCGCTTCTGGGGGACCATGCGGAGGAAGCGCTCGCTGGCTTCTGTGTCCGCGATGCGGGATTCGGTCAGGGGGGTGGCGAACCGGCCGGGTGAGAGGCAGTTCACCTGAATGTTGTGGGGCGCCCATTCCACCGCGAGGGCTTTGGTGAACCCGGCGACGCCGGCCTTGCTCGCGGCGTAGGCCACCTGGTTGGGCCGCCCGCGGCTTCCGGCGCTGGAGCCGATGTTGATCACTTTTCCCTCCCCGGCGGGAATCATGTAACGGCCCGCCGCCCGGCAGGAATAAAAAACCGCGGTGAGGTTGGTGCCGATGGAGAGGTACCATTTTTCCTCGGTCATCTCGCCGATGGCGGCGGGCAGGGAGACCCCTGCG
>CAMYJL010000463.1 GCA_947258645.1 uncultured Nitrospinota bacterium | reverse complement strand
ATCGTACGATGCGAAGAAGAAAAGAGCGACGAACAGCGGTTCAAGAAGGGCCATTTTATGTTCCAGGTAACGCCCCTCCTGCCCCCATCCGATGGCGAAGCTCACACCCAGCAAGATCAGCGTGAGTAGCCACGCGACCCATAAATTTGGCACGTAAAATGAGCGGCGGATGGAGCCCTTGAGGAGGCACCGAACCAGCCAGGTCAGGGAAAACGAAACGATGAACAGCTTATCGAACGACAGTATTTGCCCCAGCACCGGCAATTTGTACTGAATCGTGATGAGGGGTGTCGCAAAAATTCCGGCCAAAAGAGCGCGGGACGGATTGGCGATCGTCAGATAAAGAATGCCGATGCAGGAAAAGAGGAGCAGCCCAAAAATGCCGATGTCAAAAGTGCCCGACCGGAAAATCCAGACCAGAGCGAGATAGGAGATTCCGCCGGTCGCGAAAAGAGTATGCCACGTAGGCCTGCTTAAGATATTTTTTAAATTTACCAAGAACACAAGTATTCCTTGTTTGGGTCTGCCGCGAGCTGGGATGTGGCAGCTACTCTTGTTGTTGGTCTCTGGCGAAGCCCAACTTTATAAATGGCGAGAAAGCCGTGTAATGAGTGTAATGGGCGAAAAGGATTTCAAGTGCAATGTACCTCTTTTTCTCGAATAGGAGAAGTTGAACGGGTTGGAGACGGACCTTCGCCAAGCCGAAAAAGTCAGGGTGTGAGTGCCGCGATGGTGTCCGGTAACAGACAGTCTATCGCTGAAGCCCACAAGGCCGAAGGTTCGGGCGCACCTGTTGATTAAGCTTACCGAAGGGAAAACATTTCGCTGATCAGGGTGGGCAATTCGGTCAAATCGTGGATTTTGTTCTCGCAAATTTCCATCTCCGGGGCGCTTCCCAGCCGCGCGATGAAGGGAACCCCCACTTCCTCGGCCGCCTCTCGATCCGACGAATAGTCACCGACGAAAACGGCTTCGTCGGGGCGGCGCTCCGTCTCGCGAAGGATTGCTCTCAGTATCTCCGCCTTGGCTGGCGGGGAGCCGTAGATTTTCCTGAAATAGTGCTCTAGTCCGCGCTCTCGCACGATGTGCCGAAGCTCCCCATCCGGCGTTGCCGAGACCAGGTACAAATCCACCCGCTGATGGAAGTCGCGGAGAAATTCCTCGGCGCCCGGAACAAACGGAGCTTTCAAAACGCCTTCCAGCATCAGTTCGACATAGCGCTCTTCCATCTCGTCCATCTGCTCCGGGGAGAGGTCCTGCCCGAGAATCTGGCTGAAAATCTCCTGAAACTGCCGCCGCCGGGGAAGTCCGCCATGTGTCTTTTGATACGTTTCAATCTCCTCGCGGTGGTCGGGGAAAATCTCGAACATCTTTCGGTAGGCGTTCTTTTTGACGATAGCCGACTCAATGACAACGCCGTCGAAATCGAGGAACACCATCTGGACAGAGCTGGACATCATGAAATAACGCCTCTCGTTGATGATGCTTCCTGAATCCGGAGCGAAGAGGGAAAAGACCATGATCGAATTACAGCAAAAATTAGATTATTTTGAATTGCTCTTTTCGTCTGTGAAAATGCCTCGCTTGAGGCCCCCTCCCGAACACTCGGTATTCTCTTTTTTATTTTCGTCCTTTTCGCTGGCTGCGGAACATCATACTCTTGGGCCGCTTATCGTCAAATTCCAATAAAAAAATCGGCAGGCTCCCGAATTGTTCGGGAATAATTCACGTGCGCTTTCGAAGTTGCGGCACCTCCGTCTCCGGAGTAGCCTTGTGTTCGATCTCGGCATTCAGATTCCCATCATGAATTCAGCGGGGACTCATCCGTGACCGATTTGATCATCCGCGGCGGCTATGTCATCGATCCCTCCCAGGATCTGGAGGGAACCATGGACGTGGAAATCCGCCAGGACCGTGTACCCAGCATCGCGCCCTATTTCGAACCCCGCGTCAGACAGACCCTGAACGTGCGGAGGACCCGGTCCAGGTGGCCCACGTTGTCCTGGGCGAAAAGCTCCTCCAGCCCGGCGGAAAGGACCGGAGAAAGCTGATCGAAATGAAGGCGAAAAGGTAAGCGCCCCCTTTTCTGAAGGAGGGTGTGTGCGAGCAACCGAGCATTGCGGGAGGAAAAGGCTTGAAGGTCGTCGTCACCGGCGCCAGCGGGTTCTTGGGCAGCTACGTAACGGCGGAGCTGGACCGGCGCGGACACACGGTGCTGGGATGGTCCCGCAGGCCGAAACCGGGTTGTTTCGCGATCGAGCTCACGAGCCGGGATTTGCTCGAGGATGC
>CAMYJL010000462.1 GCA_947258645.1 uncultured Nitrospinota bacterium | reverse complement strand
CTGAGTGGTGTGACAGGTGTAGCAGAGATCGAGCACACGGGCGGGAGTCGCGTATGGGCTTGGCTTGGCACGAGGATCGTGACAGACCAAGCAGGCCCAGACGGCTGCTGGCCCATGAACCTCGTTTTCCTTCATGAGGTTTCGGTGGCAGCCATAGCAAGACGAAGCCTTCGGGGAAGTGGGCGAACGGTCGGTGGGCTTGGGGGAAAGGGAATGGCAGCCGGCACAGGGGCGATTCAATTTGGCATTTCCATGGAAGGGCCGCGAGGCAAAATCGGAGGAGATGCGATCCTCTCTAAAAAAGGGAGCTGCATACATGATCTCCCGCTTCGCGGCCATCGGCCCTTTGGGAGGCCCGACAGTGAATAGATTCCGGCCCGCGCGCAGCCTGACCACCCAATGCCGGATCTCGCCGGTCTGCACGGGTGCTGGCAGCGCTTCGCCATTTAACCTGGAGATGAGGGGTCCCTCTCCGACAACTACGAAAGTTGCCGACCCCCCGCCCCGCAGAAGCGACTTCGGGGCAGGATGAAGAATCCGGATTGCTTTGCCGCCGGCAGCATCTTGCGCAATTGGTTGTACTCCGAAAATGAGAACAATCACCAATAGACAGGCTATTCTGACCATAGCTTGGACTCATGGCCTCTTGGAGTTCAATGTCGTATACACCAGGATCCTTGCCACCCGATCTTGGCTTCCATCTAGGAGTTGTTTCAAGAGCCGTTCCTCGCGCAGGAGTTGATACGCTACCCCCATCTTTACCTTCACCACTCGGCCATCGCGGGTCTCCACTCTGACCAGCACCTCCTGAGCCAGCCGACCTATCAACATCTGTCCGTTTCGAAACTCTGTTTCTACGATAGTCAGCGGATAAAAAGTTTTGCTGACTTGGCTCCAGCCGAGATGGTACTCCACCGAAATCCTCCGAATCAGATCCGGAGAGATTTCCTTTTTTGTCTCCAGACCGAGCCGATCCAACCGGAAAGGATCAAGAAGCCGCCCCTCGATTTTCTGGCCGTTCCTTAGAATAACAATGGAACTGAACTCCACATCACGAATTTTCGCGCGCATTGCCGCCGCTTTTGCGGCTGGTTTTTTGACCCCTGGGCCGATCGCCTTGAGCATGGTTTTCGCCAAACCCAGCTGCCCGTTTGTGATCTGCGATTCTACTCGCGTCAAGGCCGCCGCGATGTCGGAGGGACGTAAGCGCCCGCTCGGCGCAACCACCTCCACCCCATCTGGAAGTCGAATGAAATCTTCCGCCTCTTGCGCACTAGCGGATGCCGAAAAATGGAACACGATTAAAAGACAATACACAATTCGAAAAAAAGCTTTTTTCTTCATTTGCTACCGTCTTCCCTGTTTCAGCTTCTGAACGGCCCAGCGGTAGTTTTTCAAGGCGGCCGATAAATTTCCCGATGCCTCGTACGCCTCCCCCAGCGCGAAGTACCCCATTACGGGGTCGGGGTTGAGTTGGACGGCTTCCTTGAGCAATTCAATTCCCTCCTTCCGCCTTCCCGTCCGAGCCATGGCGATTCCTAGGCCAACCCGGCCTCGAGGGGAACCCGGGTTTTTGCGAAGCACACGCTCGAACGCAATACGGGCTCCCGCGGGGTCGCCGACTGCCAGCCGGGCGTAACCCAGCTCTACCTGGGCCTCCAGCATGTTGGGCTGCAAGGCTACGGCTGTCTCCAACTGCCGAACGGCCTCGGCGCCTTGGCCCGCGCGCATCAGGCGCCTTCCGGCCTTAACGTGTTCGCGTACCTGATTGGTGGCCTCGATGGATTCCCCGAGCTTTCGCAACCGGGCGACGTAGCCGGCTCCGTCCAGCTCACCCAATGCCAGCAGAAGCCGAGCATCCAGGATGGCACTGTAATTCGAGTTCCGTGTAGGCAAATAGAATTGAAGCGTTCCATCGGCTCCGATGATCCCCGTACTGGGAAGGACAACGATGCCATAGGTGTCTTTCGCCTGCCGGTTTCCATCTACGTAGAGCGTAAGGCGCAGTTTCAGTTTCCGTGCGACTTTCCTGGCATCGGAACGAGTGGCTCCGGCCACGCCGACGGCCCAGAAGCTGATGCCCCGCTTTCCGTAAGTCGAAGAGAGTGCATCGAAGTCCGCCAGGGCCTGCATGGAGAACTTCTGGTCCGGCCGCCAAAAAAGGACGGCCGCACGAGATCCAATGGGCGGAAAGGTGACGCGGCTTCCATCCGAACTGATCAAAGAAAGGCTCGGAGCCGCTTTGCCGGGAACAGCGATTCGAAACGCTTCCAATGTGTCGGTTGGAAAT
>CAMYJL010000461.1 GCA_947258645.1 uncultured Nitrospinota bacterium | reverse complement strand
AGCTCGGGCGTTTCCACACCGTCGATCATCCGGCCGTACCAGGAAGTCCAGGGCGGATTCTCCGGCCGCGGCACAACCAGCTTCCAGTTCTCGTGGGGGGAGCGTTTCAAGAAATTCTTCAACGATTTCTCGGCGTCGGAAAAACGCTTCAGGCGAAGCTGGATGAAGCCAAGGCGGCGCATGGCAGACAGACTCTTTGCGCTTTTCGGAAACCGCTCTATGGCGGCTTTGTACGCGACCTCGGCTTTTTCATATTGCTTCAGGTATTCAATCACCTTCGCTCGTTCATACAGGGCTGAGCCCACCCTCTCATCTTTCGGTACCAGCGAGATAAACTCCGAAATGGCGGAGGCGGCTTCCTCCCATTTTTTGTCTTTTAGGTAAAATTCCGCCAGGCGGTAGACGGCCTCCGCGCGCAATTTCCCTTTTCCGACCGCCTGATAATTTCTCAAGGCGCCAGCGCGATCTCCCGTCTTTTCGAGGAGTTCTGCCAAACGAAACCGGACTTCGCTCCCTCGTTTATCTTCGCGGTGACGCACGAGAAATTTCCGATAGGCAACAATGGCTTCTTTAAACCGCTCGCTTTTTCGAAGGGCCTCGGCAAAGAGATATCTCACTGTCGCGGCGCGCGGGCTACCCGGACGAAGCTGAAGATATTTTCCCAGAGCGTCCGCGGCGGGATCATAAAATCCGTCCTGATAGGTCTTGAATCCGAACATGAGAATATCTTCGGGTTTTTCACGGACCTGGGCCAGGGACGGAGGAGCAAGTACAACGGAAACAAATATTATCGAAGAGGCAAGAATCAGACGTTGGGCCTGAAACATACTCTTTTTCATCCTTTCGGAGCGCATTCTCTATGGTACCAGCGAAATATTATCGATAAGGCGGGTGGCGCCGATTTTTGCCGCCATGACCATCCTGCAAGACCCCTGTACCGTCTCCAACGGCGCCAGGGTCTCGGAATCCACCACCTCAACGTAATCAATCTCCACGCAGGCTTTAGTGAGTTCTTCGCGAGCCGCCTGAATGAGCACAGCGGCTCTCGCCTCGCCCTCACCCAGGAGTTCCCTGGCCCGGAAGAGGCCTCGGCTGAGAGAACGGGAGTTTTCCCGCTCCTCTCGACGAAGATTCACGTTGCGGCTGCTCATGGCGACCCCGTCCTTCTCGCGAACTGTCGGACATGAAACGATTTCCACGCCCATATCCAGATCTCTCGCCATTCGGCGTATCAAAACGAGTTGCTGATAATCCTTTTCCCCGAAATATGCCCTGTCCGGCTTGCAGGCAGAGAATAACTTGGCGACCACTGTCGCGACCCCTCTGAAGTGGCCGGGGCGGCAGGGACCGCATAATCCGGAAGCCAGCGAGGGAACCTCCACCCAGGTATCGAACCCTTTGGCATACATCTGCCCCACGGAGGGCGCATACACGGCCGAGACGCCCTCTTCCCGGCAAACCTCCAGATCTTTCTCAAAGGTGTGTGGGTAAGTATCTAAATCTTCTCCGGGGCCAAACTGGGCAGGATTGACGAAAATACTCACCACTGCCGATGCACACTCTGATACCGCGCGCCGGATCAGACTGAGATGTCCCTCATGAAGTGCCCCCATGGTCGGGACAAGACCCAGCGGCGGGGCAGCTTCCCGAAAAGTGTCAGACAATTCTCGCATGCGTGCGGGAGAGTCAATAACATCCACGGCAAGATCCATCGAATTAAATTCTGGCAACCTGCAAGTTCCGGAAAAAAGAACCCGCGGGAACAATCAGATTTCCCTCTTCTGAAAATCCAGAATATTTCGGCGGACAAGATGATCTTCTCAAACATCAGGGGCCAAAAACAAGACCTGCGGGAGGGGAGGGGTGCCGCTAGGACAGGTTTACTGGGAGGCTGGCAGAGGCTCCTCCGGGTGCATATTGACCCGTTTCACCCAGGGGCCACCATCGGGAAGTGCTCCCAGGAGGTCCGCGATCGTCCTGCCAAGCCGGGGATGAATCATCTCAGGCGCCAATTCCGCCAGGGGAGCCAGGACGAACCGCCTCTCGTGCATTCTGGGATGAGGAATCGTAAGGCCGGGGACCTCGATAATCTTGCCCGAAAACAGGAGCAGATCAATGTCGATATGACGGGGTCCCCACCGTTCGGCCCGCTCTCTTCCCATGGCGACTTCTACGCCCAGGAGCGTATCCAAAAGTTTTTCGGAGGAAAGATCGCTCTCGAGCTCGGCGGCGGCATTGACGAAAGGGGGCTGCGATACCGGCCCTACCGGCTCGGTGAGGAACATGGTGGAAAC
>CAMYJL010000460.1 GCA_947258645.1 uncultured Nitrospinota bacterium | reverse complement strand
GGCAGCCTCGACTTCGACCTGCCCGAGGCCTTCGTCATGCTCGACCTCAAGGGCGATCCCGTCGCCATCCAGCGCGCCCCGCGCAACACGGCCCACCGCCTCGTCGAGGAGTGCATGCTCGCGGCCAACCGCGCCGTGGCCGGACTCCTGGCCGAAGAGATCGGCCACGCCGTCTTCCGGAACCACGAGCCGCCCCGCGAGGAATCCCTCGAGAACGTCCGCTTCGCCGCCGCCCGGCTGGGCATCCCCGCACCGCCCGTCGAGGAGCTCATGCACGGCGGGGGGCTTCAGGCGATCCTCGCCGCCGCCGCGGGCACCGACAAGGAGCGCTACGTCAACATGCTCGTCCTCCGGAGCATGAACCTCGCCCGCTACGAGCCCGAGCCCGGCGTCCACTTCGGCCTCGGCTTCGAGGGCTACACCCACTTCACCTCCCCCATCCGCCGCTACGCCGACCTCCTCGTCCACCGCCGCCTCAAGCGCCTCATGCGCGGCGACCGCCGCAAGCCCGACCGCGAGCGCCTCGCCAAAATCTGCGCCCACATCTCCGATCAGGAGCGCACCGCCGAGTCCGCCGAGCGCGAGATGGTCGCCTTTCACAAGGCGCTCTTCATGAAGGACAAGATCGGCGATCGCTTCACCGGCCACGTCTCGGGCGCCACCGCGTTCGGCATGTTCGTCGAGCTGGAGGAGAACTTCGTCGAGGGGATGGTGCCGCTCGAATCCATGACCGACGACTGGTACCGGCACCTGTCCGAGGAGCACGCCCTCCTCGGCGAGCGCACCGGCCGGCGCCTCCGCCTCGGCGACCCCGTCACGATTCGCGTCGTCGCCGTCGACCTCGCCCGCCGGGAGATCACCTTTCAGCTTCTGGCAGGCGGCACCCGCGAAGTCCCCCGGGGGGCCGAGGCCCGCGTCCCCCGCCGCCCCGGCGCACGCGGCATGAAACGGCCCCAGACTACCGCCGCCAGGAAAGCCCCGGCCCGCAAGCGTCCTCCCCGCCGCGGCCGCCCGCCGAAGAGGGGGAGGTAGGGGGGCATTTTGAATTTTCTTCCTGCGCATGACGAATGAGGAATATGATTCGGAATGCTGGATATTAAAAACTCAATTGATTTTTTGGACAGGACGCGATTCCATGCGTCGGCCCGGCCGCGCAAGGTTGCGCCGGTAGAAGCTGTTCACTATATTTTGTTGTTCAATTCCCACACCGGCTAGAGCGCCAGATACATACCGTATCTGGTCAGACGCCATTTGATGGGGGAGGGGTGACGATGACTCTAAGGATCAATGACGAAGCGCCGGATTTTTCCGCCGAATCGACCCAGGGGCCAATCAACTTTCACGACTGGATTGGCGAGGGCTGGGCGATGATGTGTTCGCACCCGAAGGATTTCACGCCCGTCTGCACCACCGAGCTCGGATACATGGCCGGGCTCAAGCCCGAGTTCGACAAACGGAACTGCAAGATAATCGGCATCAGCGTCGACGGCGTATCCGATCATGAAAAATGGTCCAAGGACATCGAAAGCTCGCAGGGCCATGCCGTGAACTATCCGTTGATCGGCGATCCCGAGCTCAAGGTGGTCAAGGCCTACGACATGCTGCCGACCGGTGCGGGCGGCACCTCGGAGGAACGGACGGCGGCGACCAACGCGACGGCCCGTTCGGTGTTCATCATCGGGCCGGACAAGAAGATCAAGGCCACGCTCACCTATCCGATGAGCACCGGGCGGAATTTTGACGAAATCCTGCGGCTGCTCGATTCCTGCCAGCTGACGGCAAAGGAAAAGGTGGCGACCCCGGTGAACTGGAAGCAGGGAGACAAGGTGGTCATCCTCCCCGCCGTGGCCGTGTCGGACGAGGAGGCGAAGGAGAAATATCCCGATGGCTGGGAGACGCCGCTTCCCTATATTCGGGTCGTGAAGCAGCCATAAGCATCAGGCAAATAGACGAACAACGGCGGTCCCATTGCGGGCCGCCGTTTTCTTTTGGCAAGTGTTCCCAAACCGATCAACGTCGAACGGGATTGTGGCGGGATTTGAGGTGGGTCGTTTGAGGGCCGAGGCCCGCGATTTTTCCGCCTGCCGTCTTTCCAAATATGCTCGCGGGCTTTCGGTGCCGGCGGTAGACTTGGCGGGCGCGGCTGTGCCGAAATGGATTGTAAAGATTCGCTGGACCAGGAAAGGAACACAGGTTTTCGCGGAATTCTTCTTCTGCCGTGTCACTGAAATTTGAGGGGATGACTCAATCGGTGGGTGGTGCCATCTTTCAGGAGCAGTTTTATCTTTACCGTGAATGTTCCCCATCCTCGTGTGGTCAACTCAAACCGGGGGAGAGAGCAAACCAATCGAACCGGTTTTTGGAATGTCCGGTGCAGCGTATATTCCACACAGCGAATCAGGTTGAGTTGGAATGGCGTACCTTTGATGTAGATGCCCCAGGCCCACCAGCCCGGTTCGATCTGGCGTGACCAGTTATCCGGGGTGACGTTCAGCGATGCGGGCGCCTTGCTTTCCTTGAAGACAAGCGGATGCCTGATGACCTCCTCGCGGCGGTCCTTGTATTGAACCTTGACCAACACGGTAAATGTGCCCCAACCGTTGGTGGAATAAGCGAACTTCGTCTCCGGCTTGTTGCAGACCCTGCGAATCGGGTTTCGAAAGGTTCGATGCAGGGTGTATTCGACGCATTCAATCTTTCGAAGCGTCGCTTCATCGGCTTCGATGAATATCGTCCAGTCCCAGCGGCCATGGCCGACGTAAGTCGATGTATTTTTTGATCTGACCGCACCGAGGCTGGGCATGGCCGTTGCCGCCAGCACTGTTACGATGCTGAGCGCGAATGCCACTTTTCGCCAGATTCGGGTCATGAGGCCATCACTCCTGCTGCATCTTGTAGGCTGTGGCCAACGCTTCTTCGATGCTGTAGTCGTGCGTCTGCCAAACTCCTTTTGGAGTATGGAACTGGATATAGAACGGTGTTTTCATGTCCGGCACGTCGAGAATGACAGAAAGGCCGCCCTCAGTGACCTTGAAGTTAACCGGGATATTCTTGCGGCCTCCCGACGTTTTGATAAACGCGACGACGCGAAACTTGGGATTTCTCGGATTTACATCAGCGGGATCGAAATGAACGTTGAGTCGCATTTTGACTGGCGTGTTGGGGGTTTTCCCCTGACGACCTGAAGCAGACTGATCCGGGGGAGATTGTTTCAAGACGAAGAGGATCCCGCCAATTAACAGGCCGCACAGAAGGACAATGGCCACACCCTTGACACTGATAAGGCCGAGGATGCTGGCCTCACCGGGGCCCCCCAGTACGGCGTCTCGAAAATTGGGCCGGAATATTAAGGCCACAATAAGTGCCGCAAGAAGCAAGGCAAAGAAAATGGCAATCACTCCGGGAACGTTGCTCATCATGCCTCCTGCTGTGCCTGACTATTTTTTGCCCGAACCACTACAAACTTCAATCCATTGAATGAAATTCAAATCCCCTCCTTGAAACCCGATCCAACCAAAATTTCCCATCTGGTCCCTCAGGCGGGGCGATGCCGGTAAAAGCATACACCCATGCGCCCTGCAATTAAATGATTTAGTCTCTCTGGTGATTTTGCCCCACTATCGGATAAATACAACCCATTTTTCGCTTCCGGGGCGTACCTCTCCCCTCTGGCCGGTTTCTTCCGGATAGACTTCTCCGCGGTCACGTTGGGTTCGCCAATGGTCGAAGCCGCGCGATGAGGTCCGGAATTTCAGCGCCAGCCCTCTTGATACCCCGACACCGAGATTAGGAATCTCGTGCCCTGTCCCGGTGAACTGGCAGCAGGGGGATAAAGTGGTCATCCTCCCCGCCGTGTCGGATGAAGAGGCGAAGGAGAAATATCCCGATGGCTGGGAGACGCCGCTTCCCTATATCCGGGTCGTGAAGCAGCCGTAAAGATCAGGCAAACGGACGAAAAACGGCGGTCCCGTCGGGCCGCCGTTTTCTTTTGGCGAACCTCCGGCCTCGCCCGCCCACCCCGATCAACGTCGAACGGGATTGTGCCGGGATTTGAGGTGGGCCGTTTGGGGGCCGTCTTTCCTCGAGCCGCCCCCCCTGCTAGGATCGATCCCGCTGGTCCTCCCCATCCATCCCCTCCGGCAATCCGTC
>CAMYJL010000459.1 GCA_947258645.1 uncultured Nitrospinota bacterium | reverse complement strand
ATGAAATTTGCATTCAAACCATTCCAGACTTTATTCCCGATGTCCGGATTCTTGGTATTGATAGCGGTTGGGGAGGCCGGATTTGCCCCTCCCGCGTCGGCGGGAAGGGCGCGTCTGGATGATTCCCCAACGCCTGTCGACGTCCTTAACAAGGAAGATCTGGAGAAGCTCCCATCGACAGACCTGAAGGAATAGATGCGACAACTACCGAATGTGAAGCCGGCACAGTCCGCTCCGGTTCAGGGGAACAAGGCCACCAAATCGGATATCGAGATCAAGGCCGAGGAACACGGCGCGTCCGCCTATCGAAATACGCTGGAGACTGGCTTCACCCGGGAGCAGGCCGCGCGGGACGCCGGCTTCGCTGCCGGCAGGCGGGCCGCCCGGCTGGGCGCGAGTCCTTTTGACGCGGCCCGAATTGCCGAGCGCGAGGTCAAAAAAAGAGGGGGGAAACTCAAAGACGCCGCCGATGCCGCCTCCTACGCGGCATCGGAAGCGGGCGGCGACGGTTACTCCATCGGCTATGCCATCCGGGCGGTCCTCTGGGACACGATTGCCCTCCTTCAACATCAGATTCGGGATCTGCACATTCGTTACCGGAATGCGACACGTGAGGAAGATCGAAAAAAGCTCAAGAAAGAACTCGATGCGAAGTCGGCGGAGCTGGACGGTTGGCTGGACTACTTGATCAAAAAAGCGGCCAAGGATGCGCGGGATTCCGGCGCATCTCCGGAGGAGGAGGGAAGGGCGATTGGTGCGGCGCTGATTTCGATGAACCTGACTTTTTTTGAAGTCTTTACCGGAAAATCGTTGGGCGATCGAATCCGGGGCTACCTGGGCGGTCAGGGAGGCGGCCTGGGCGCCAAGGATCAGGGTGTGCTGACCGGGAAGGCGTATCAGACGGCTGATCCGGGGGGACACTGGGCGGGCAGCGAATCCGACAAATCGGTAAAAGCGGCGGGCGGGACAGAAGCGGACCGGATAGGCGCCCGTCAAACGCTTTCCGGCCAACGCCCCAGGCGACGGGCCCAGGGGGGCGTCGGCTCGGATTCCCAGTCCCGCGCCGATACGGCCAACGAGGATGCCGGGCGCCTGGCGGCCATCGGCCGGTTGATGGGCGGGCTGGAGGAGACGAGCGGGACTTCTGTGCAGACGCCCTATGGCGGGAGCGATAACGACGATCTTCTGGCCAAGGCGCACAAGGGCTCCAAAAACTACGAAGTAATTCCCCGGGAGCGCCGGGATCACACATCCCCCGTCTCAGACGGAGGAGGCGAATCGAATTCGGCAAACGAGGCAGGCGGCTCCTCCGCGGCCACACCTTCCTCTTCTTCGGAGGGAACCCAGGTGGCCACCTCGGGGACGTCGGGTTTCGTCGGCAGCTGGAAGGGAGACGGGGGCTGCGGCCTCAACTCGTTTTCGATCTCGGCCAATTACACACTCAAGGGCGCGGGCCTGGATGTTCCCCTCTCGGTGAACGGAGACAAGGCCACTGCCAGCAATGTCACCCTGTTCGGGAAGGGTGGGCATTTGATGAACCTGAGGCTCAACGTCAAGATTATTTATGTGGATGCATCCAATTCCGAGGGCGGCTCCTGCGCCGAGACTTTCAATCGCGTGCAATTTTAGCGCGGGCTCCTCGTCGGTGGAAAGGAAGGAGATCATGGTCTGTGTAAGAGGGCTTTTCGAATTATGGAATGGAGACGCCCGCTGGAGTTGGAGACGCGGTCCCAGGACTTTCCTCATCTCTGCCATGGTAATGGTTGTTTTCCTCCCTGAGCTGAACCGGACCGCTTCCGCCCTGGACATCAACGTTACTTTTGCCATTGGTCTCCGGCAACTCGCGGCAACTGCAGTCGAAATTAATCAAAGCAAAATCCGGAAGGACCCTTTGATATGCAAACCACGCACCACGGCGGCCAACCGGTTGCGTGCCCGTACCCTGTGGTTGCATGGAAAAATCGTGTTGAAGGGATTTGGAATCGAAATGCTGGGTGTTCTGGAAAAAGTCGTCGCGAGGGGCGGTCTTTCGAAAACCGCGGAGGGCCTGGGGCTTTTGAAGGATGCCGCAACGGCCGATAGCTTCGGGGATTTCCTGGCGAAAAGGGGTGCGAAAAAGCTGAATAAAAAGCTCGCTGATAAGGGCGTCAACAAGGAAGCCCGCAAGAAACTGGTGAAAGAGCTTTATGCATCGGTGAAGAAGGGTCTCAAGGGCAAACCGATCCAGGTGTATCGGGAGAAGGAAAAGGGAGCCTGTGTGGATGGCGAAGAATGGCTGACGGTCCATCTCGATCTGGCCAAAGGCTTG
>CAMYJL010000458.1 GCA_947258645.1 uncultured Nitrospinota bacterium | reverse complement strand
CCATGACCCTCCCCCTGCTTCACGAATGGCATTTCAAAACCGGAATGACGCCGCCCGCCGGGGAGGCGCAGCGCCTCCCCGACAACGGGGCCTTCGCCCGAAAAGCTTATTTCCGCACGGGCTTCGTCGGAGCGGTCTTGTAGAAGATGCTCCGGTGCTCTTTCTGGTACTTTTTCCGGTCCTTGGAGGTGAAGGTCTCCCAGTTGAACGGAATCAGATTCATCTTGTCCGTCGGCGGCGAGGCCGCGAGAACGGCCGCCGGCACGTTGAGATCCTTCCGGGCGATCCCGTACCCCATGAGCGGCGCCAGTATCTCCTGGCCCTTCTTGCTGTGCATGAAGTCGATGAACAGCTTGGCCGAGTTCGGGTTGGGCGCGTTTTTCAGGATCATCGCGTGGTAGCCGATGGCGACGTTCTTCCCGCCCGGGTGGAACACCTTGATGTGGGTGTTGCCCCGCTTGTGCTCCTTGTAGACGAGCCGCGAGGTGATGAAGATGCCGATCGCGAACTCCTTGGCGATCAGCCGGCCCAGGACGGACCGGTTCGAGAGGATGACGGTCGGGCGCTGCTGCTCGGCGAGCTTCTTGAAGAAGCTGACGGGAACACCCGATTCGCGGTAGCCGGAATAGGTGTAGCTCGTCGTAGAGGAGCGGCTGGCGTCCTGCATGATGATCTTGCCCTTGAACTTGGGGTCGAGCAGATCCTCCCACGAGTTCAGGTCGCGCCCGGTCATCTCCCGGTTGTAGGCCACGCCGAAATACGAAATCATCGCCGAGATCCAGTACCCCGGCACCGCGGCGGCGGCGCCTTTCCCGCTCGTGACCGCTTTATCGTAGTACTTGTACTCGGGCGACCAGTACTTCATCAGGTGGCCGTCCTTGGCGAGCTGCTTGCAGACGTTCGGGCAGCCGATATGGATGATGTCGGCTCCCTTGACCCCCGCCTTGATCTCCTTTTTTGTTCGGGCGATGAGGGTGTTCGTCCGCATGAGTGAACTGCGCAGGTCATGGCCCGAGAGGCCGTATTCTTCCTTGAAGGCCTTGGCCAGCACCAGAAAAATTTCTGGATTCATGCTGTGGCTTCGGAACACCAGCTTCCCTTCCTTCTTCGCTCCTGCAACCAGTTTCTTCGTGTGATCGGACATCGCCGCCGAGGAAACGGCGGGCGCCGAAAACGAAACCACCAGCAAAGCGGCGAACACGACGATACCGGCCTGGAATCTGCGCATCTTTTCTGCCTTCCGATGGAACATCATATCGATCCTCCTCCCCATACAGGATAATCGGGTCATCATTGACCGACCCCGTAACAACCTGCCTTCAGCAGACTCATCAGCAGAGCCGCCCGCTGCAAATTCGCTTTGCTTCCTCCGCACTCGCTACTGCCCGACGATCAGCATAGCGGTTCCGGCCACGACCGCTCCCGCTCCCGCCGCAACACGCGCATTCACCGCCTCATGCGCTTGGAGAAACAGCCAGGAGATGGCGACGACGAACAACGGTCTCGACTGCGTCAGCGGCGACACGAAGATCAACGGCGCATTCGCCAAGGCCAAATATGTGAAGGTCACTCCCAGACTCGCACAGGAGCCCGCGAGAGCCAAGAGCCCCCAGGTCCGGAAGGGCCACCTTCGGATCTCGGCTCCGGCACCCCTCCCTTTCAGGAGCGGGAGATAGCCCACGACGGCGATGGCATTGGCGTGCAGGTTCGCGTAATTCGGCGAGGCAAAGCCCCCCACCACCGATTTGGCCATCGCCGTGGCCGCCCCGAAACTGAGGCCGCTGAGCAGCGCCAGCCCCACCCCCAGGACGAAGTCTTCCATCGTCCCGCCGGAAACGTCGCCGCCCCGGCTCCGGGTGAGGAGTACGCACCCGAGAATCACCAACACGGCGCCCCCGCCCGACAGGAGGGTAATCTCCTCCCCCAGAAAAACGATCCCGAGCAGGATCGCGAAGAACGTATTCGTCGAACCCAGGGAACTCGCCCGCGCCGAGCCGATGCGCTTCATGCCCGCGAAAAGAAACGTGCGGGCGAGCACGATTCGCAGTATCCCTGCCAGGCCGATGGCCGCGAGGGGCCATCCCCACACGAAAGGAGAGGAAGTGAAATCCCCGCGGATCAGGGAAACCGCCACGAGAACCGGCAGGCCGAGAACCGCTGTGGCTCCCGTTCCCACCACCGGATCGATTCCACGCACGGCCATGCGGCCAAAAATATCCCGAAGCGCGAGCAGGAACGCGGCGGTGAGGGAGACCGCCACCACGAATTCTTTCATCGTCTCCCCGCCGATTCACGGTTTTTCATCCCGACCGGAGATCATCC
>CAMYJL010000457.1 GCA_947258645.1 uncultured Nitrospinota bacterium | reverse complement strand
GATTTTCGTGTCCCCGGGATCGGAGATCTGGTAAGTATGATTTCATGTAATGGTATGCATCCTAAGGAAGCTACCCCAACACGAACACAGGACGGACTAGGTCGAATTGATATAAAACGAGCGGTGAAAATCCGAATGGGTCGTGTAACTGAAGTCTGCGAGCAAGGATTGCGCCAATATAAATGGCCGTGTTTCACTACATCAATTCCAGTTGAACCGGGGATGAGCGGTGGCTTCGTCTCCCTACATGTGGCTAGAGCAACTGTCTCTGCTTTCGGCGTTGTTTGTGCAGATTTTTCAACTAGTGAGGCGATGGGAGATATGCGACAAAGCGGAGAATCTGTAATTGCTTGTACATGGCCTAGCCTTGGCTTACGTGTCCCAAACGACCTGCCCCCTGACGACACCACGGAAAGGATAACAATCTATGACATGATAAAAACGGGAAGAATGGGTGATGTAAACAGTGTGATAGAACAGTTCGAAATCATTGAACTTGAAGGCGACAATTGTCGTGTACGACGTAGAGATTAATATTCATCGTGTTTAAACTCGTACCATATATTTACGGAACAAAACTGTTGAAGCTAGATACGGTGCGGGGATTTGATCATAGTGATGAAATTCCCTTGCCGAGATATAAAGAAATAAACTGGTCAGCATGGTAGTTCTGTTGTTTTATCCGTAAACCACTGAGCCCCTCGCAGATTCTTCGGTCGCTTCGCTCGCTCAGAATGACATTCTAACTATATGATTTCTAATGTTTTGTGTTGAAGTGGCCTCAGGAGGTCTTTCCCAGCGGCTCTTCCACTCGCAGTTTCCACTGCTGCTTGAGGGTGCTCTTGACGACTCTCGGGAGGCTGAAGCCGACGGGGATCAATTTCGGCTCGGTGAGGGGGACGGGGAGGCGGGCTTCTTCGAGGGAGAGGCCCGCGATCTCGATTCGATCCAAATCCGTCTCGCCCCAGCCGATGGTTCGCGCGGCCTCGAGGGTGCGGAGGCGCGACGGGTCGAGCCCGGCCACTTCGCAGGCCACGCGGTCGATAGCTGTCGGATCTTCGCCTGCCAGGATGAGTCCCGCCTTTTTGGGTGTTCCGCTCCCGGGGCCCTGGCCCTCCATGGCGAGGACGGCGTCCATGATCGAGAGGCGGGGCTTCAGGAGGCGCGCCGTCTCGGCGATCATGAGGGGGAAATAATCCTCGTAGCTCCCCGCCTTGAAGTGCCACCAGGCCTTGCGCTTTCCGGCGACGCAGCCGAAGAGGTTCTTCACCGCGCCGGTCATGTACATCTGACAGTGGGTCTTGAGCTTGGGCAGGTTGATGAGGGCATCCGCCCGGACGGCCTCGCGGGCGAGATGGAGATGGTCGTAGACGGCCCCGTCGGGGTTGGCGACCTTGACGCCTTTCGTGAAAGGGAGGAGGGCGGCGGATTCCTCTTCGCAGACGGCGGCGTAGCCGGCGGCCCGGGCGGCGCTCCCGAAGCTGCCCCAGGCGGGGCTGTCGCCGACGGAGATGTGCGGGGCGGGCGATGTTCCGGCACCGCGAAGCTGGCGGATGACAGCGCGGAGGATCGCGGGGTGGGTGGCGACGGCCTTTTCGGGCGGCGCGCCCTTGAGGAGGTTCGGCTTGAGGAGAAGGCGCTCGCCCGGCCGGACGAAGCGGGCCGCGCCGCCCAGAAGAGCGAGCGCCCGGGCGACGGCTTCACCGGCGCGGGCGTAGTCTTCGCACCGGATGATGGCCACGCGGCTCATTCGGTCTCTCCGGAGGGGCGGGGTCAGGCGTTTTTCTTGATGTCCTCGATCTTCCCGTCGCGCTCTTTCTCGAGGGCCTCGCGCTCGGTGTTGTGCTTCTCGCGCGCCTGGTCGAGGGGCATGCGCGCCTCGGGCGGAATCTGGGAGAGGGCCATCTCGAGCGGCATCCCGCCGGTGAGCTTCATCATCTCCTGCTGAAAGAGAACCTCGCGCTCGGCGATCTTGCCTTCGTATATCTTTTTGGTTTCCTCGATCTGTTCGCGCTGGGCGGGAGAGAGCTTGCTCAGCTCCTCGCGCGCCTGATCCCCGATGGCCTGGGTTTTTTCCAGAGCGATTTCGAGAGCGCTTTTCATGGCCGTGTCCTCCTCCGCCGTAATGGGTTTCGAATCAGAATTGTAGGGAGGGCGGCGGCGGCGGTCAACGCGGGGCGGCGCGCGCGGGGGATGGTTCCAGGACCTCCTGGACGCGCGGGAGCGCATCGCGCCATTCCTGCCCCCGACGCCGTTTCATGAGATTCCGCCGCTCTCGGAACGGTTCGGTTGCCGGTTTTTCCTGAAGTTCGAGTCGATGCAGCCCGTGGGCGCGTTCAAGGTGCGGGGCGGGGTGAATCTCGTGTCGCGGCTGTCTGACGAGGAGCGCTCGCGGGGTCTCATCACCGCCTCGACCGGGAACCACGGGCAGTCCATCGCTTGGGCGTCTCGGGCGTTCGGGGTGTGCGCCACGGTCACCGCGCCCGAGGGGTCGAACCCCGACAAGGTGGCCGCCATGCGGAGGCTGGGGGCAGAGGTCGTCTTTCACGGGGTGGATTTCGACGAGGCGCGGGAGTGGGCCGAGGCGGAGTCGAGAGCGAATGGGATGCGCTACGTGCACTCGGCCAACGAGCCGCATTTAATCGCTGGCGTGGGCACGGCAGCCCTGGAGATCATGGAGCAGGCGGGGGACATCGATGTGATGATTGTCCCCATCGGAGGAGGGAGCGGCATCTGCGGGGCGGGCCTTGCGGCGAAGGAGATGAACCCGAAGATCCATCTCGTGGGCGTTCAGGCCGAAAACGCGCCCGCCGTGCACGAAAGCCTCCGGGCGGGACGGATGATTCCGCACGAATCCGCCGCGACGTTCGCGGACGGGCTGGCGACGCGCGTGCCGTTTGAGCTGACGTTCGGGATGATGCAAAGGTTGGTGGACGAATCCGTTCTGGTCAGTGAAGCGGAAATGTGCGAGTCGATCCGTCTGCTGGCCGGCGAGGTGCACGTTATCGCCGAGGGCGCGGGCGCTGCCTCCACCGCCGCCGCGGCGAAGATGGATTTGAAGGGCAAAAAAGTGGCGGCCATGCTGAGTGGGCGGAATCTCACGATGGAAAATCTTCAAACCATTCTCTCGGGCGACGTCCCCCGGCCATGAACGCGGACCGGATTGAAATCATCCGGACCTATTGGTTCGATCGGAAGAAAAAGTCGGAAGGAGCAAAGTCGCCCTCCTTGGAATTTTATGTGGCAGTTTACGCCGATTCTTTTAATTTTTCTCCCCTGCCAG
>CAMYJL010000456.1 GCA_947258645.1 uncultured Nitrospinota bacterium | reverse complement strand
CCCCTTCAATGAGGCCCTTGACGTCCTCTACGCTTGATGGGGATTTGATGATTCCCGCGATATCGGGCTGGTAGCTCAGATTGTCCCACGGCCCCTTGACGAGGATCGGCACCTTGATCCCGGAGGCCCCGGTCGCGCCGCCTTGCCCTTTCGATGTGAACACCAGCTTGGGTTCGAGTCTCATGTCCATCGTTTTGGGGGGGAGAGAGATCGAACCTTTTCCCGTCAGGCGGAGAAGAGGGGATTTCATGAGCAAATCGCTGGTCCGCATGACACCGTTTTTAATCTGAAAAGTGGACGAGAGCTCGGAAAAATCCGTTTTCTGCGTTTCCCGCGCCTTGGGGTCGAGAAAGGCGGATTTGACGTTCCGGAACATGGCCCCCAGGTTGACGCCCTCGATCGCCCCGTTAAGAAACTGAACCGAGATTGTGCCGCCCAGCGATTTAACCAGTTGCAGCTGGCTCCTGCCGCGGGCCGAGACGGAAAATTCGGTGTTGGCATTTCCCGAAAGAAATTTGAGTTGCATCGCGTCTTTCAGAAAGGGCAGGGCCTGAATCCCCGAAACCTTCCCCTTTTTTGTCAGGGTCGGGGGATTCGCCGTGGAGTCCAGGTAAATTTTTGTCTGGCCGGTTCCTTTGTAGAGATTCAGCCGGGCCAGGTCCAGGTTCATCTTTCCGTTTTTCAGCTTGAGGGTGACGGCGCTCTCGCCGACCTGGATTTTATCGTAAATGATTGCCTTCACCCCGAAGGCAAGATCCGCGTCCACCAAGCGGAGAGGGCTGAAGTCGATGGGCGCATCGCTCCAGGCCGGGCCGGTTTGACTGGAGCTTGCCGGTTTGCCCTGGGAAGGCGCCGGTGCTTTGCCGGGCGCGGCCGCCGCAGGTTTTTTCTCCGGCAGATAGGGATTGAGATCCAGGCGCTCCAGCTCCAGAGAGCCCTCGACCGAGGGGCGGGGGGAGGCGAAGCGGACCCGCGATTTTGCCTTCCCCTTGATCTGGTCGAACTGGATGTCCACGTTGTCGAGCGAAACCGAGTCTTTTTGCGCCGTGACCTTGCCCTTGATTTCAAACAGTCCGAATCCCTCTCCCTTGAACGCGATCGGCTGGCCCGCCCATGCGGCGAGATTCCGGACGGAGGGGGCGCGCACCCCCCATTGGCCCGCGACGCGCATCGAAGGCTTGAGGCGCACGCTGCCGGCGAAATCGACGTTCAGGGGCTCGGAGCCGATTTTGGCCGAGACTTTCGTGTCCTTCCCCTCGATGATCGAGCGGAGGCTGCCAGCCCCGGTTTCGAGCGTGACTTTTTTCTTGTTCCAGGTGACCTCGCCTTTTGCCGAAAAGGGGCTGTCCAGGCTCGGCAGGGAAACCGACAGATTGACCCCGGAGAGTTTTTGCGTCTCCCCGGTCTTGGCGTTGGAAAAGTGAACTGTTCCGTTCCGGATTCCGACCTCGCCGAGGCGAATGTCGCTCACCGGCAACCCGATGGACGAACCGCCGGCCGGAGACTTTTCGGCTTTTTTCTTTTCGCCGGCAGGAGAGGCGGTTTGAAATTCCCAGTTGGCGCGCCCGTTCCTGTCCACTTCGAGGAATATGGCGGGGTCTTGGAGGATGAATTTCCCGACCTCCACATTGCCGCTCAGGAGGGGGAAGAGTTTCAGATTGAGCGCCAGCCTTGAAAGCTTGACCATGTGCTTTTGCTTCGAGCCGGGCGCGTTGGAGAAGGTCACATCGTTCAGCTCGAGGGCCAGCCGGGGCAGGACCGACATGCTGACCTTGCCGCGGATGTCGAGCTCCCTGCCGGTGGCCCCCCGAACCTGATCGGAGACGAGTTTTTTGTAGGTATCGACCGGGATGAGTTGCGGAACGATGATGGCGGCGCTGACGATCACGGCCAGCAGGATCACAATTCCGATGACGAGTTTTTTCATGGTTGCGCCTCAGGGAGATAAAGTGCGGCTCTGGTTTAGTTGGCCTTTCCAAAGAGCTTTTTGAGCAGCTGGGTGGTCTGCTTCGCGGGGTTTTTCCGGATCGCGGCTTCTTCTTCCGCCAGATAGAGGAAAAGTCCGTCGAGCGCCTTGTCCAGGACGTGATTGCTCAGGTCGGCTTTGACATCCGGAACGAAGGGCAGTGAGCGGTATTTTCCGATCATCTGATCATAGGACTGTACGGCCCCAACCTTCGAAAGGGCGGAGTCGATCACCGGCCGCATGCTGGTCTTGAGGGGGTCGGTCATCTTGCCCTGGAAATATCGGGTGGCGGCGTCGGATGGGCCTTTGTATATGCGCTGCACGTCTTCCATCGTCATGCCCGAGATGGCGTCCCAGAACAATTTTTTGGCT
>CAMYJL010000455.1 GCA_947258645.1 uncultured Nitrospinota bacterium | reverse complement strand
TGCCTTGGGTGTGTCAACCCTGGGTAGTAAGCAGGTTTGGGCTTTTTACAAAGGAATTTTGGGTGTGCATGGAGACTAGATTACTCAAACAAAAAAGCAGCAAGTGGGCCTTCCGGCATACCCATGAGATTTCTCCCGCCTCCCCAGCGTCGCCGGGTCCACCCCGAGCAGGCCGGCCATCTCCTTCTGGCTGAGGCCCCGGGTCCACCGGTAGGCCCTGAGGCGTTCGCCCGCTGTTCGCGCCTTGCCATTCCAAGGGGTGTAGCCAAGGAAGGAGATGATTCTCGGAATGAATTGAATGGCGGGGGTGGTTCTGCCTTTTTCCCAGTTCGTGACCGTGTTGGTGTCCACGCCCAATTGCCGGGCTATGTCCTTTTGGCGGAGTTTTCGCCTCAGACGCGAATGTAGAAGGTGATCGCCAATGGATTCAGGGGTTTTGCGTAAATGCAACAAAACCGGATTCGTTGCATGTAGCCGGATCCTGCAAAAAGGCAATGAACTCTTGTAAGTTGCTAGAAACCGTCAGCATGAAGGGCGCGTGGATCCCGGTGAGCCAAGAATTCACATGATGCCTAAGCCAATTTTGGGGGGGGAGAGAAGGTCGGCAATCATTTGGAATATCGATTTGACCATGGCCATGGTCTAGATCATGCCACTCCGAAGCTCGATCAAGTGACCTTGTTAAAACATTAATATTACGGAGGATCCAATTATTGCGGAGCACAGCTATTGAGGATGGCCGCAGCCCTCGGGATCACGGGGATAGAGGCCCGCTTGTTCCCTTTCCCCGTGACGCGGATCTCCTGCGCCTCGTGGTCCACATCGTTAACGCGATCCAGTTTAATCAGCTCGTTCGGTCGTACCGCAGTGCAAAGGTCGAACTCGATCACCTTGGCAAACCACGGCTCCGCCCCTGCCAAGATGGCCTCTGCCTCTTCCAGTGTGTACGCCTCCTCCCTCGAATGAACTTTCGGCTTAGAAATGTACTCGAAGGGGTTTTCCATCTTCGCGCCGGGGTCGAATCGTGCAACAGCGCCATTGGCCAGGGACAATCACGACCCTTCCTTTTTGCCATTTTGGCGTAGGGGCAGGAGAGCACCAATACATTACACTTCATGAAGGCACGAATTGATTATTGCCCTCCTAAGCGCCGCCAAATTGGAGTGTCTTGAATGTACCTGGATTTCGCGTTACTGGGCCTAGTGGTCGTCATCTTTTTCGTGGCGTTTTATTTCATTCGCTGGAGCAGAGAGACAAATATCCACATGGACAAAAGAGAGTCCTGGAAGCAAACCAACCCAGGCGGTGGCGGGGTGTGATCCCGTTCTGTCCAAAATTTCATCTGAACCCGAAATATCTAGAATTCGTGCTAATTTAGGAATCCGCTATGCACAGGTCACGCTTAAAAATGAAAGCCTTCAAGACCGGGATCTGAGAGATTTTCGGTGACCCAACAGTGTCAAGAACATCACTTCTTTGCCATTCGCGTGAGGCTCAAAAAAAGAGACCACTTCATCATCGTAGAAGGTCAGGCCCGAAGCCGCGAGTCCCTGCCCATATGCACCAAGGTAAAGCTTGCCTCCCATGACTCCCGCTTCAAGCTGCGCCGCCCGGTATCCCCTGTCGCCGAAAGCGTCCAGAACTTTTTCAAGATCACTCAGAAAATAGACATTGACCGAAGCATCGGCAGCGAGTTCTTGCCCCAGTCCCAGAACACCCGCCTCGCGGCGAAAGCTTCCTTCTTTCAATAGAACGAGAGTGTCCTGATTGCGGTCGAAAAAATAGGCTCCGGCGGGAAGTCCTTCGACCGCGTTCACGATTAAATATAGTTCATTGAGATTGGGCCGACCACCAGGAAGGAAATCGGCGGGAATGGTTCTGGTCGCCGAACCCAGAATGATGGATAAATCTTCAAATTTAATCGGGAGGCGCTCAAATCGCCGTGCCGATCCCCGGCGCAATATCACATCGTCGATAGAGTCACCGGAATGTTCTCCTTCAACTAGCGAAAAAGACTGGTGTCCCTTTTCCCTTAAAGATCTTTCGGATTCGGGAAAAGAGTGGAGTTTTTCATTCCGGAATTTTTCTGCATGCGAGCGCCATTCGAGAACCTCATCCCCTCTCCCCAAAGATGAGGCGTCATGAATTTCCCGAATAGCAGGATAGTCAACAGGGCTTGCCGATAAGGGCGTCGTCTCAAATTTTACCGATGTAATTTTTCCGGCTCCGGACTGAAGTGGGTTCCTTTCTCCCAGTTCCATTACAACCAGCGAAGTCTCCTCTCGGGTGTCCAATCCCAAAAGCTCGTCCACCTCACTATCCTTAAAGCCTGCGTTCAACCG
>CAMYJL010000454.1 GCA_947258645.1 uncultured Nitrospinota bacterium | reverse complement strand
GGTGACAGTTCACCCGATTCTATCAGGCGATCGCCTGCCGTGACCCACAATACGGTTTTAGAACAATAAGTCGCACCCATGGGAAATGGGAAGAACAATCTCTCCATGCGAGGGAGCGCATTCTTGGAACTTTTCCTCAAACGGCAAAATGGGCCAATCACATGAGCGAGACTTTGCATGGAGCCGCGCTCGCCCTGGGCGCATCTGTCACATTTGGTGTTTTCAGCCTTTTCGCCAGAAGGGGCCGGCAGCATGCGAACGAGGTGACGGGCGTCCTCATCGGTCTTTTCGTGAGCGTTCCCTTGTTCTGGCTAGGCGTGCTCCTGAATTGGCAACCACACTGGTGGAATTTGGAGGCAATCGTCTATTTCGCGCTGGCGGGTTTTTTTGGTTCGGCCGTTGGACGAACACTCCTTTTCCGCTCCCTCCACGAGGTCGGTGTCGCTCGGACCGTCCCGATCATCTCGGCGACTCCCCTCCTCAGCACCACGCTCGCCTATTTATTCCTGGGAGAGCGCCCCGGCGCCCATCTGTGGGCAGGCACCTTTTTGATCGTTGCGGGCTGCGCCGCCCTTGCCATCCGGGAAGAAGGAGAGCCGAAACTGAATCCTCGGACTTTGTGGATGCCTTTTGCGTGCGTGGCTGGCCATGCGCTCTCCCTGATCTTTCGAAAGTCGGGGATGATGACGGTCCCTTCTCCTCTGTTCGCCTCGGCAACCGCGAGCCTCGCAGGGCTCATTTTTCTTGCTATTTCCCTCCGGTTCCTTCCCGCCTCCCTTTTGCCCGATTTCAGGCAGCGATGGGCATGGCACTACTTCACCGTCTGCGGCCTCCTCAATCTGGCTGGATTTTTCCTTCTCAACTACGCGTTGCACTTGGCGGGCGTTTCAATCGCCGTTCCTCTGAACGCAACTTCTCCCCTGGTAGCTCTCTTGCTGAGCTACTTTTTCTTGCGTGACGTGGAACAAGTGACCCGATGGATCGTGAGCGGGACCGTGTCGATCCTCCTCGGCGTTGCCCTTATCAGCTGGCAGAGTCAATGAAAAAACCCGTGTGCTGCACAACAACTTCATATCTACAGTCAGGCAGCGAGAGTGACGACCCGATAATCGTGGTGAAGCCAGTCCAGCACTTGTGCTCCGCAAAAAGTGGATCCCTCCGAAATTAAAAGTTTTAAAAGAGTCGCCCAATCGGGGCAAAACATTCGAGTTGGTTGAAATATTGCGAGGAACAACCTTCTTACAGTTAGAATTATAAATTTGCCATGCACACGCGCCTGGGTACAGTCGCCGGGCGGCTTACGAGAGCGCTCGGACTCCCTAAGCCGTTACGACAACCTTGCCAACGCTTTTCCGGCTCTGCATGTGCTCGAAGGCGTCCGCCGCCCGCTCAAGCGGAAAAGTTTTCTCTACGATGAGGCGGATTTTTTCTCCCTGGATCATCTCCACGAGACGCTCCTTCGCCATGGCTACACGATTGGGATGATTCGCCAAATGGGGGCCGAGCCAAAATCCGACGAGGGATTTGTTCGAGGCGAGAATCTCGTAGTTGTCGAATTTCACCACATCGCCGCCTGCGACCCCGTAGACCACAAGGCGGCCGAAATCGGCCAGAGCCTCCCGGTAGGAGCGGGCCAGAACCTCCCCGCCCACGGATTCAAGGATTACCTCAGCCCCCCTGCCATCCGTCAGGGAGAGAACCTCCCGGACCCAATCGGCTTTCGTGTAGTTGATGGCCTCGGCGCCCAACTCTTCGATCATGCGGCATTTCAAATCGTTGGAGGATGTCCCGATTACTCGGGCGCCCCTTGCGCGCGCAATTTGAACAGCAAACGTACCCACACCGCCTGCCGCGGCATGGACAACGACGGTTTCTCCGGCTGCTACCCTGGCGGCGTTATCAATCATCATCACCGCAGTAAGTCCTTGAACAAGAAGCGCCGCCCCTTGAGGCGGATCCAGCATCTCGGGGCAAAGCATGAGATTCGCCGCCGGAGCGACGATACATTCAGCCAATCCGCCGCCTGACTGCGCAATGGCAATGACACGCTCTCCCACACGCCAGCCTTCGGCTCCCTGGCCAAGCTTTTCGATGACGCCGCAAAACTCATGGCCAAGAATGTGGGGCAAAGGGATTTCCCTGAGATAACGCCCTTCCCTGGCCATGATGTCGGAGTAATTGAGACCGCAGGCTTCCATCTTCACCCGCACCTCACCCGGCCCCGGCTCAGGGACAGAAACCTCGGTGAGTCGCATCACTTCGGGACCGCCGTGCGCCTCAATCTGAAGTGCCTTCATCCGATTCGCCGGCATCGCATCCTCCTCATTCAAACAAGGCCGGCTGCCA
>CAMYJL010000453.1 GCA_947258645.1 uncultured Nitrospinota bacterium | reverse complement strand
GCCCGGCGCGATCCCGGCGGGGCGCTCGTGGTGGGCCCCGAGAGCGCGGGGGCCGACCCGGGTCCCATTTGCTACGGGAAGGGGAGCGAGGTCACAGTCACCGACGCAAATCTTTTTCTGGGGCGGATCGACGCGGATCGATTCCTCGGGGGCCGGATGCCGCTTTATCCGGAGCGGGCGGCGAAGGGAATCGGGAAGCTGGCGAAATCGCTGGGGCTGGCGCCGGCCGAGGCGGCGGAGGGGGTGCTCCGGATCGCGGATCAGCACATGGCCGGGGCCATCCGCCTCATCTCGGTTGAGCGCGGGCACGACCCGAGGGCGTTCGCCCTCGTCTCTTTCGGCGGGGCGGGGGGGATGCACGCCTGCTCGCTGGCGCGAATTCTGGACATTCCCACCGTCATCGTTCCGAAAGACCCGGGAATTCTCTCGGCGCGGGGGATGCTGACGGCGGACGTGGTGAGGGATTACGCCCGGACGGTGCTCCTCCCGGCCGGGGAGACGGACGGGGCGGCGCTGGACCGCTACTTCCGGGTCATGCGCGGGGAGGCCGGGCGCGAGATGAAGGGCGAGGGGTTTGAGCGGGTCCGGATCGAGCGGTACGCCGACATGCGCTATCTGGGGCAGTCCTATGATCTGACGATCCCGCTCCCGAAAGAGATCGGAAAGAGCACGCCGGGCCGGCTCCGCGCGGCGTTCGACCGGCGGCATCACGAGCGCTTCGGGATTTCCAACCCGAACCGGCCGGTCGAGATTGTCACGCTGCGGCTGCGCGCCTCGGGGAGCGTGACGAAGCCCGCCGCGACGAGCGCCCCGAGGGGCGGGCGGGACGGGGCCAAGGCCCGGGCCGGTGGCCGCGAGATGGTGTTCGGCGGAAAGAAGTATCGGGGCGCGGTATACGAGCGAGATCTTCTGCGGGCGGGGGAACGCTTCCGGGGGCCTGCGGTCGTGACCGAGTTCAGCGCGACGACCGTCCTGCCGCCCGGCGCGCGCTGCCGCGTGGACGCGCGGGGGAATCTGGTGATGGACGTGGGGGGCGATAAGCGATGAGGCGCAGGGGGTACGACCCGGTTCTCCTCGAGGTGTTCCGCAATCTCTTTTTTGCGGCGTCCGAGGAGATGGGGGTGGCGCTCTGCCTTTCTTCGTTCTCGCCGAACATCAAGGAGCGGCGGGACTATTCCTGCGCGATCTTCGACGCAGAGGGAAAGATGGCGGCGCAGGCGGCGCACCTGCCCGCCCATCTGGGCTCGATGCCCATGTCGGTCGAGTACGTCATCGAGCGGATGACGCTGGCCCCCGGCGATGTGGTCGCGCTGAACGATCCCTTCCGGGGCGGGAACCACCTGCCGGACATCACGATGATCTCGCCGGTGTATGCGCCCGCCGGAAAAGGGAAAAAGAAAAAGCGGCTCGTCTATTACACGGCGAACCGGGCGCATCATTCCGACGTGGGCGGGACGGCGCCCGGCTCGATGAGCATCACGACGGAGATCTTTCAGGACGGGGTGGTGATACCGCCCGTGCGCCTCGTGCGCGGGGGAAAGCTCGACGGGGACGTGCTGGGGCTGATCCTCGCGAACGTGCGAACGCCCGAGGAGCGTGAGGGGGACATCGCGGCGCAGATCGCGGCGAACCGGGTGGGCGAGCGGCGGATCCTCGAGATCGTCGAGCGGCAGGGCCTCGCCGGGACGCTCCGATACACGAAGGAGCTTCAGGCGTACGCCGAGCGGATGACGCGCACGGCGATCCGGGGTATTCCGGACGGCAGTTACCGCTTCGAGGACGCGATGGAGGACGACGGCTTCGGGAGCGGCCCCGTGCCGATTTGCGTCGAGCTGACGGTGCGGGGGGATCGGCTCCGGGTGGACTTCACGGGCTCGGCGCCCCAGACGCGGGGGAGCGTCAACGCGGTGGAGAGCATCGCGCGGACGGCGGCCTACTACGCCGTGCGCTGCCTGGTGCCCTACGACATTCCGAACAACTCGGGCTGCATGGCCCCGATCGAGGTGATCGCGCCGCCCGGCACGGTGGTGAACAGCCGGTTCCCCGCGGCGGTGGCTGGCGGGAACGTCGAGACGAGCCAGCGGATGGCGGATGTCGTGCTGGGCGCGCTGGCGAAGGCGTGTCCGGATGTGGTTCCGTCGGCTTCTTGCGGGACGATGAACAACCTTTCCATCGGGGGGTTCGACCCCCGGCCGGGGGTGCGCGAGGGGAAGCCCTACGACTACGACGAGACGCCGGGCGGGGGCATGGGCGGCGGCCTGGCGGGGCCCGGCGAGGATGCGATGAACACCCATCTGACGAACACGCTGAACTCGCCCGTCGAGGCGCTCGTGCACGCCTATCCGTTCC
>CAMYJL010000452.1 GCA_947258645.1 uncultured Nitrospinota bacterium | reverse complement strand
CGATCTCGCCTGCACCCGAACTTCTGATATCCTGCGAAAGTACACTGGGGGAATTTGGAAGGATGCGCGCGAGGGAGCGGGGATTTGCGGAAAGTCCTTGAGACGAGACGGCTCATGGTGGGAATTGTTTCCGGTTTCACAGCGCTTCCGGGAAGAGCTGTGCGGCGAAGCAGGTTTTGGGGGCGGTTGCCGGAAAGGGCGTGCGGTGAAGCGGGTCTTGGGGGGAATCTACGGGAAAGCATTTGTAATGAAACGGGTTTTGGGGGCGGTTGCGGCGGGTTGGGGGGCGTTTTCGGGAAGGGGGCCGAAATGGGACGGGTTTTAGCGGCGACTGCCGCCGGTTTCGCGGCGTTTCCGGCCGGACGGGCGCTGGCCCACGGCTCGGAGGAGCTGGAGATGTTCGCCTATCTGCTGGACGAGCCCGGCTTTTTCCGGATGGCGGCGTACTTCCTCGGCGCGCTGATATTTCTGCTGGGCGCGTTCATCGCCTGGCAGGGAAGACGCGAGTGGCGACGGCTTCGGGCGCAACCGGGAGAGGCTGCCTCCTCCCCCGTTCCGCCGATGACCTCCTTTCAGCTGATGGCTCCTGGGGCCCTTTTCGCCGCCGTCGGCGCGGCGATCATCCTCGCGGCGGCGCTCGTCCTCCCCGACCGGATCGACACGGGAGCGCACGATCACCCTGCGAGCGGAACGCGGCACAATGATCGGGAGGCGCATTAAAAAACCAGGCCGCATGGGACCCGAAGAGGCGTTTCGTCGGGAGATGCCTCCTAAAACCGGAAGGTCAGGCCCACGATAATATGGTGAGTGGATATATCAGCGTCGAAGTCCATCTTCACGCCGCCGCTCGACAATTCCAGATCGGGGCTGAAGTGGGTGAAACGGTATTCGGCGAATAGCCCGGTATGGGGCGTGAGCATCCAGCTCAATCCCGCGCCTGCCTTGATCCCGAAAACCGCGTCGGTCTCACTCTCCAGCTCGGCGAGAAACAGTGCCGGACCCGCCAGAACATAGGCATGGACCTCGCCCAGCGTGGTCGGGGTTCGGTCCGGGGGCATCAGGCGAAGCATGATATCGGCCGAGAAGCCAAGGACCTTCAAATCGAGACTGTTGATCTGGGCCTGCGCGCTGCCGGTGGCTACGACAACACCGTTCCCGGCGTTGACGGAACCCGTGCCGGAAAACGTCGCCGTCTGGGATTCCACATCCGGCTGGAACCCGAAAACGTCGACGGCGAAGCCGAGGTTTTCCACACTTTCGAGCCAACGGCCCGCCCGCAAGCCGAAAATGGCCGATTCGTCGAAATCAACGTCCCGGAATTCGCCGGCCAGGGTAAACCCGCCGCCGCTGGCACTGACATCCGCGTCCTCTTCCATCGTAAACGTCACGCCGGCGTAGGGCTCAATGAACCTCTCCGCACCTGCGATCGAGGGCATGATTGTCAAAAACGCCACGATGATCAAAAAAATTATTCGCTGCATCAGGCTGGGTTCACTCCGTTTCCGCATCGGGCTTAACCGAAGATTCTGTTCCCATCCGAACGATAGTAGCAATTTCGGGACTCTTTGCGAAGAAAATTTCCCCGCCGGCGTTTACCTCTCGCCCAAAACCGTGATCTCGCGCAGGACGAATTCGCCGTTGAAGTTCACGAACGTGAGGCCGTTGAAACCGCCCATCAGGCCCCGGTCGGAGGTCTGGATCAGTTTTTTTCCGTCAAGGAGGACAGCCATGTCGCCGGCTCTGTCCCGCGTCCATTCGAGAGAGTGGTATCTGCCGTCCGCAACATCCAGGGGGCGTTTGTAGGAAGCAATGAGCGATGTCCCCCGCCGGGTCGCCCGGTAGAGTTCGAGGCCACTCTTGTCGCCTGGGTTGATGGCGAGACGGTAGCCGCGGTCGCGCGCCCTTCCGTCGTAGGGCCCGAATACGAGACGGCCCGGGCTGCTGCGCGCACCCAGATCCACCCGGATGGAAAAAGCATTCGGCATCGGACGGCGAAGAAATATCTCGGCATGTCCGGATTCGGTCTGTTGTTTCGAACGGTTTTTCCGCTTTTTCTTCAGCGCACGGTCGAGGAGCGCCTCGACAATGGCCGAGGTGGGATCATCCGATCCCCCTTTCGGCTCGCTGGCCGCTTCGTTCGATCGGTCGCCTCTGACATGCGTCACAAGACCCATGCGGCGATCCACATAAAACTTTCCGGTGGCGACCGACCACGCAGGAGAGCGGGTGAAGTCGCCATCGCTGAAGTCTTCGCGCACCACCTCGACCCCCCAGGGCCGCTCGTAGCGCCGGACCAGGGAGCGAAGATCGTCCAACAACCAGCGATCGGCGGCGCGGTTTCGCTCGGCCTTTCGGATCAGTTC